>PNOB01000133.1 GCA_013824585.1 Desulfobacterium sp.
ACCATAGGTTTTTCTCATGAACTGCCAGTATGGAATAACACATACCGATTATTTAAAATACAACCATATGAATTTTAACCCCATTGTGTTTTAAACCCTGTACCGCCGTTCGGCCAGAAAAATGAAATTGCTTCATTTTCACAAACATACCAGCATGCTCCACATTCCATACACCTGTCGAGTGATTGGATTACAGCCCTTTTCCCTTTTACGATATAACAACTGCCAAGACAGACCTTGACGCAATTGCCACATCCATTACACAGTTCAGAATTGACTTTTATAAACTCACCGGTTCCAGGTACCCATTCCACACCCGGAATGTCCTCAAATGATTTGACCATTTTGTGCTCTCCGCATTGCATTAAACATCAAAAATAGAAGGATCTGACGTAATGATTTTTTTCTTTCAAACCACAAATAGACAAATAATTTTTTCTCTACGATTTGCATTCTAAAAATATCCATGCTAAATTGGACAATAATTGTGATGAATCATCATCACGAATCATCAATTCGGTTTCATTCCAATCACGCAAAGGAAAATCCAGTTCCATTACCTGTAGCCATCTATTTCCATATGATGCCTTTCATATGGAATACTCGCTTTTACGAATAAAACATTAACAGCATCATCAGGCCAGGGAAAAAATGAAAAACCAAATAGTGACAATCGATACACTGATTGAAATCGTAAGCAAAGGAGGTACGGTTAAAACAGGTATTGATATCTACAACAAAAGCGGTATCTTACTGATTGAAAAAGATATCCCCATTACCAACTTGAACATCCTTCTGAAAATCAAAGAAAACGGCGTGTTGGATATCCCCATCGTTCCTGAAAAAGCTGGCGGGATCTGGGATTATCAAGGAAATATGATCTCCTTGGAACCTGCCCTCCCCAAAACGCATCAGTTGTCTGAAATTGAACTGAAAATCAGGAAAATTAATCAAATTAAAAAAGAGGCAGGGATAAAATACAAAAAAGCACAGGATAATATTAAAAAAGTAATTGATGATATCAAAAAAACCGGAGGCGAATTTGATTACGACTCTGTGGAGAAAACCGTTACTGATCTTCTGAATTTTCTTACCATTGACGAATCTGCCTTTTCCTATCTTACAAAAGAAATATTCTCCTATGATGATTATTTATACAATCACTCCATTAACGTATGCACTATCGCAACTGCTGTCCTGAACCGTTTTAATGACCGATTCAGCTCCATTATCAGTAAATATATGGTTACCTTTTCCTTGAACAATCTCGACAACGCAGATAAGCTTTCAACCATCTCCTACATTCAGTATCAGCCGGAGGAACTTAATGATATTGCAATCGGTTTTTTTCTGCATGATGTTGGAAAAGTTCTTATTCCAGATCATATTCTCAACAAAGTCGGAAAATTAACCGACGATGAATTCCAGATTATTAAAACCCATACATTTGAAAAGGGCATTTCGATTATTGAAAAAAATAAATTGCATTACAATCCCCTGATTCGAAATATCGTAAAATACCACCACAGTGAACTTTACAGCGAGGAACAACGATGTTATCCCAACGATAAAACGCATATTGAGGTGCCGATTTATGTAAAAATTTGCAAATTTGCAGACATTTTTGATGCCATGACTTCCAAACGGTGTTATAAGGACGCCTTGAATCCGATCCTGGTGGTTACCGAAATATTCCGTCAGTATTCTGAAAAAACGCCCCTTCTCCAATTTTTACTTCATACGTTCATGCAAGTGGTAGGCATCTATCCGTCCGGTAGTATTATAACACTTCAAAATGGTCAACTCGCATACATTATAGACAGCAAAGGTCCCATTGGGATTCCATTTACGGACAGGCATGGACTTACACTCAAGGGCAAACCAGACCCGATGAACCTGGAAAGTCAGGAAGTCATACAAAAAGGTTTGGGGATTGACAGGAGAAAGCCGATCAGATCATTGAAAGATGCTTATAATTTATTACCGCTTTTTCTTCGGGAGGCGATCACAGAATAAAAGGGCAGGTCTTATCGTTGTAAAGGATTACAAGACCTGCCCAAAAACTTGCTTAGACTTCAAGCCATGAATCTGAATACAGTTTCTCACCCATGATAACCTGAACGGTTTTCACATAATCCTGCATCTCTTTGGAAAGGCTTCCCATAGCTGGTGCATTTCCTTGCATGGTAGCGATAACCAAATCCACGATGTCCTGACGATTACCCTTTGCAATATCCGTCAATTTTTCATCCAGAGGATCTGAAATAACAGAATACATACCATAATACTCAAGCATGATCATGTAGGTCTGGTTGAGAATCGGACGAAGATGATCAGGTGGTCCATTGGAAATGTTGGAAAGACCGCAGGTGCTTTTTGCGCCAGGAGCGATATCCTGGATCATTGCCTGGAAATTCATAAGGCTGATCAATTGCGGTTGCTGAATGTTTACCGGGGTAACAATTCCATCTACCCAGATCCTGTCATTTTCTATGCCAGCCTCATTTGCAGCATAGATGAGTTCAACTGCAAGGGATGCTCGTTCATTCTCATCCCGGGGCAATCCGTCAGGTCCCCACATCAAGGCAATAAAATCAACATTGTACTTTGCTGCAAGAGGAAGCATTTTCTGATATCTCTCAGGACGAGCCATGATTGAGTTGATGATATGCGGATAATCTGCATCCTTTATGACTTTCAGAGCTGCTTCAATTGCATCGATATTCGATGTATCCAGAGCAAGGGGAATATCCGTCACAACTTCCTGAACCGTCTGAACTACCCAGGGCATCAATTCATGACCGTCTTTTTTTGCCGGACCAAGATTGATGTCTATATAATCCATGCCTTTTGCTTTCTGGAAAAGAGCCTCTTCCTGAATCGGCTTTGGGTCACGTTCCTTATAAGCCCTTCCGATTTTTTTTGATATAACATTTAAACTTTCACCAATTAGATACATAATCCCTCCCTTTTAAAATTGACCTGCTGCTTATTGTAAATATTGTTTCATTTGAGATTTCTGTTTCAATCCATACACCGTATAAATTTGGCAGCGGACAAATGAGGCAGGCGGACAAATATTGTCCGCCTTCGATTTAAAACACAATCCTTATTTTGTTTTCAAAAAGGCCGGAATATGAGCAGCTTCACGCGGACCGACAATAATTTTCCAGCCAGGCAGCTCTTCTTCAATATCTCCGGCGATTGCAGCCGCATAACCGGGGATGATCAATTCCTTGTGTTTCACCTTATCCATAATACCGCATTTTTTTACAAACGCTCCAACATCATCTCCAGCAAACTTTCCTGCAGCCCAAGCCGTAAGAACAGAAAGACCTTCGGAATTTTTTATCAACAGCCACGACGGAACATTACTGCTTTCAATTTCACCGGATACGATAAAATATGTCAGGGCAAAATTGGTTGTAACCAATACCGGAGAATTCTCATTCGGGTTGCCGATTTCATAGATGCCCTCGGTGACTGTCATCGGACGTTGAGGATCGGTAAAAATGTTCAGACGTTCCAGCAGCAATGGGAAAATACTCTCCCCAGCAAAATCGGAAAGAACGACAATTCCGCCGTATTTCGCAATAAACATTGCTGCAATCAAAGATTCCATGTCAACATTTGAAGCCATTTCACTCGGGAATGTGATTGTCGGGAAACCAAGAGATCGATTTCCTTTTTTCAATGCAGCCCTTCTAATGGCAACCTGATCTTCCAGAGCCTGTTTAACCTCTCTGGCACCGGAATCCAATACCAGATCTTTCAGCCCCATACCGGTAAGCTTGTCTGAAAGTGCGATCAATGCTTCCAAAGAATCCGCCTTTATGGCCAATGGCAGATCATTATCCATTGCGATCTTACCGAAAGCATCTGCTGTTGCAGCAGTAGCTGCATACATCAATGGCCGCTTAAATGCACAAGCCTCTGCACCGGCTTTCATTACTTCCGCGTTTTCGGACATGAGAATTACATTGAATTCGGAAGTTTCAGCGACTTTCTTGGCAACTTTTACAAATGCGCTCTTGTCACCATTCACATCTTTTACAGCTACCAGTTCAGGCCTCAGGTTCAAGCCAACACGTTCGTACTGAAAGGCGTTCCATTTTACAAGAGCCGCATTCAGATTTGCATCGGAAATATCGGATCTGACAGTTGCTGCCAGCAATGTCGGATTGTAAAAAGTTTTTTCATGTCTGTACATAACGGTTTCACCGCCTGTTTTTGCTGCACGAACTCCTTTTCCAACAGCTATCGGTCGAATCGGAGGTGCTGAGGCTTCTGCCAGTTGTTCTCTTGCCTCATCAGAAACATAAGGACAGGTATCAAGCTCAGCCTTACCGGAAGCCAGGTTCATGGCAAAGGCAAGACAAGTCGGAACACCGCACTCCTTACAGTTTGTCTTTGGAAGGAGTTTGAAAATTTGAATACCGGTTAATGCCATTTTTGTCTCCTTATTCTTACTTCAAACCTAAAGGTTATATTTATAAAAATATGTATATGATCAGGCAGGCACGCCACATACCTTGCCTGATCATACTATCTATTGCACATCAGAAGCCGATTTCTATCTGACGATCGGATCCATGGAAAGGGCCGGATGGCCTTTTTCCTGGAGAAAGGGCATAATTTCTTCTTCTGTGATTCCAACAGTCTCATCTGCAATCATATCAAAGAAACCCGGAACACCGAGTTCTTCACCGCGTTTTACAATTCTGTCTTTCAGTTCTTCCTTCAGCATCTTGGGCATCCAGACCATTCTGAGCAGTCCGCCATCACCCTTGATGAACTTTTTCTGGGTAACATTGTACTTGGAGTGACCCACAAAACCAGGGGAAGAAGCACCGCCACCCATGACACCGGCAAGAGTGGTAAACTTCATTCCGGAAGGAGTCTCGCCGGCGTAATCACGGCCAACCGTCATAATTCCGTTACAAGACGGCAGCATGGCAGCGATACACTCGCAGCAACCACAGGTTGTCATGGGATCGATAACCATGGAGTAAAAGTTGTAATGGGTAACTGCACCACGGGATGCTTTGTATATAAAATCATTGACACCTTTCCACTGACCCAGAACCGGATCCAGACACTCGCCTTTTACAATGGGTTGGTTCGGGCCGGTAGGATTGATTTCAAATGATGCTTTGCAGTCCATCCAGTTGTATGCGCCGCAGAGACCGGTCCTTTCCGGGCTGACCGAACATACATGACTGGGAGCAAATGACTGACAGAGAGTGCATGAGTAATATGTTTCCACATCCTCATCGGTCATCTTGTCCACACGCTCATCCCTCGTCTTGTACTCAGCACGGGCTCTTTCGGTCAGTTTATCCACATCCGCTTTTTTGGTATATAGGGTCACCTGAACCTTATCCACAATCTTGGTAAAATCCTGATGAAATTTCGCGTGAAGCACGACGCCGATATGTTTCAGCGAGAAGCCTTTTTCCATGGCACCCTTGCCGATACGAATCCAGGAGATGTCCCTCTGGCCGATATGCATGATGCCCTGAATATAATTGATCAGATGATGGATCTGACGTTCCATGATCGGCTCAAAATCTGTCTGGAATTCACGGCCTGCGATCTGAACGGAAATGCCCAGCGGGAAGGTTGAACCTTCTTTCAGGTCGGTCACATCCGGACCGACGATCGTCACCTTGCCGTCTTCGATATCATTCATTTCAGCCATTTTTACCAGCTCTGTACACTGGGTCTTTCCGCCGCCGCACTGGCAATGAAGATCAGCACCGCGAACCCGCTCACCCTCAAATGCCGGACCAAAAGACAAGGGGATATCGATCTGGGTAACCTGAATCTTGAGACCGCGAACCTCAACCGATCTCTGGCAGATTTCACTATGGGGAACATTGGCCACAACATGCTCATAGGTACAAATACCCGTTGGCAGAATTTCCGGAATATCCGTATCCGCCAATGTCGGGAAACCCCAGTTCACACAACCTGCAGCCGCAACGCCCCATTCAGTTCCGATATCACCGAGTGCATTAACAAAAGCAAAAACTCTCTCTTTGTTATACATCAGGATCTTTTTAAAATCACCAGGCTGAACACCGCCAAATGCCATGGCTGCTCTGTTTGCAAAACCAAGGGCAAAAACCGCAGAAGAGATATCCGGGCCAAACGGTACGATACGGGTGTTCCATCCGATCTGAACCTTGGCCTTGATCAACTGCTCAATAACCGATGTGCCATTATGATTGGCTGCACAGAAAATATAAAGGTTTTTCTTCTGGTAGTCTTCCACAATGTCCTTTGCGATTTCAATGGTTGGTGCAGCACCGACCATAGCAGCAAAACCAGGAGCAGAACCGTCAACAAACTCTACACCGCGTTTCCGCAGGATAACGTCATCTGCCGGCCCAACCCAGATTTTTCCAGCTTCAATATCCGGATCTTCCTGAGAGATATAAAAATCCGGTTGCTCCAGAATACGAATCGCTTCAATAATCTCATAACAGAAAATCGCTGCCATACCGGCATCCAGAAGCGGTCCAAGATAAGGAAGGTGATTCTTGCCTTTGATATGGGGCGGAAGAAGTCCGCGCGCAAAAGCAAGAGGTTTTTTTAAATCTTCAAGAGTTTCCACTTTCATTCCGGTCAATGAATAAATAACCGGAAGATAATATGCGGTATTCGGGAATCCTATTTTGGTATCTGCATTGTATGTTTCCAATGCTTTAGTAAACCGGCCTTCTGCCTGTGATACAACCTTATAGCCGCCCTGAATACCTGCAAATGCTACTAACTTAGACATATCAATTTCCTCCTTCGTTGAGGATTTTTATAAAAAAAATAATCCTTAAAGTGCCTGACGATCCGCCATATCCATAAGAACGCGTTCTCTTGCCTTGTCGATTCCAAGCTCTTTACGTTTCTTGTCAATATGGGCAATCATCTTGTGAGCATGCTTGATTGGATCTGGTTCACAATCCCATTTTCCACCATAAAGTTTTTCCATTTCATTATACAGATAATCTTTGAAAACAGGCGCTCCATCAAGTGGCATATGATAGCCGAATACTGTATAGACACCGGATGAAACAAAGTACTGCCCAATAGCGATCGCTTTTTCACTCATCCATTCCGGAGCCGATCCAGCCGCAGGAAGATCACAAAGGTCATTTCCAAGTCCACCGGCTTTTACAACCTCTGTTGCAGCCAGAAGAATTCGGGTATTATCCACACAAGACCCAAGATGAAGGACTGGTGGGATACCAACTACTTCACATACCTCAGCAAGACCAGGGCCACAGTATACAGCGGCTGTTTCAGGGGTCAAAAGACCGTGAGTGGCACATGCAATAGCGCTACAGCCGGTTGTCAGAACAATTACATCGTTCTTGATCAGTTCTTTGATGAGCGTAATGTGTTCATTATTATGCTTGGTTCTTGCGTTGTTACACCCAACAACTCCTGCAATCCCGCGAATACGGCCATTGATAATATTATCATTCAAAGTATAGTAGCTGCCACGGAAAGTTCCGCCGAGATGGTATTCAATGGATTCCACACCAAAACCGGCAATTTGTACTTCTTTGTAAGGCGGAATGAAAACTTCAGCCTTTCTTTCCGTAAAGCTGTCAACAGCCATTCTAACAATTCGTTTTGCGTCTTCCATTGCATGGTGTTCGTCAAATTCAATATGAATAACGTTACTCTGTTCCATCTTTGCCATAGGATGGGTTGTAATCAGTTTGGTATGAAAACATTTGGCAACATTGGCAAGATTCTGAAATACACATTGAACGTCTACAACCATGGCATCACATGCACCGGTAATGATGGCAAGCTCCTGCTGCAAGAAAGTACCTGCAGGTGGAATACCGTGACGCTGAAGTATCTCATTGGCTGTACAGCAGATACCGCCCAACTGGATGCCCTTTGCACCTTTTTCTTTTGCATAATCGAGCATATCCTTTGATTGGCAGGCTGCAACGATCATTTCAGAAAGAACCGGTTCATGACCATGCACAATAATATTCACATGATCCTCTTTCATGATTCCAAGATTGGCTTCTGATTGAAGAGGAGAAGGTGTCCCAAACATAACATCCTGAAGATCAGTTGCCATCATGGCACCACCCCACCCATCTGCAAGAGAAGCACGAGTGCATTGTTTGGTAATATTTTTATAGTCCTGATCAACACCCATAGTAGTACGATGCATAATATCAACAACTTCACGGTCGATATTTCTGGGAAGCACACCATTTTTCTTCCATTTTTCATATAAGGGTTTTGGTGCTCTCTTCAGGTATGCCAATTCACCTTCGGGTTTTCCCCACTCTGCTATCGCTTTTTCCGCAACTTCCAGAGCGATTTCATCCAGATCACGGTCTTTTTCTTCACCGTTTACCTCAACCTTCACAGCAACACCAAAATGAGGTGCTATGGAAATAAGCTTTTTGGGGTCTTTGATCTTATAATCCTGGGTTTCTTTTCTGGCAACCGACAGGAATACCTCGGCAACACTTCGGCCGTGATCGGAATGTGCAGCAGTTCCAGCAGCAACCATTCTTGCAAAGTTACGAGCCGCAATGGTATTCGCGGTTGCACCGCATAGTCCTTTTCGAGTATCTTCACCTTCAATTCCGCCTTTTGGAAGGGGAAGACGACACGGACCCATCGCACAAATTTTACAGCATGTACCCTGAAGGCCAATATTACAGGGTTTCATTGAAACTGCCCGATCAAAAACAGTTTCAATTCCGAGAACATGAGAGCGTTTTATCATTTCCTGAGTTGCCGGACAGATTGACGCTTCCATTGGATCAGCTAACTTGGATGCCTTTTCTGCTTTTTCTTTTGTTTCTTCTGCCATTAGAGGTTCCTCCTCAATATTGTTTTCCCGACAGCAAAAATTTTTTTGATGCCGGATAGATCATAAAAGGCTAATACAACGGAATCCTTCTGTGGATTCGGTTTAGTGTTTCAAGTATTTTTTCGTTTTGATTTTTCTGCTCAGATGCAGCAGTCATGGAAATAACCGTTCCTTCTGTTTTCTTTGCACGCTCAGCAGCATGTTTTCCCCTTTCTGCTGCGCGCTTCAGTCGAAGCTCATTTTCCTGTTCTCCGCGTTTTGCAGCAGCATCTGCATCTGCTTTGGCCTTTGCCGCAGCTTCAGCTTTGACTTGTGCTTCTGCAGCAGCCTTGGCTTTCACTTCAGCATCTGCTTTGGCTTTGGCTTGCGCTTCCGCAGCAGCCTTTGCATCCATCTCTACTTTTACTTTTGCCTCGGCTTCAGCTTTGGCCTGGGCAGCCGGATCAACCGCAGGAGCAGCCTTCTTGGGCGCAGCCTTTGGTGCAGCTTTTGGAGCAGCTTTGGGTGCAGCCTTTGGCGCTGCTTTTGGTTCTGCTTTTGGTTCTGCCTTTGGTGCTGCTGCTTTCTTAGGTGCTGCGGCCTTATCTTCCTCGATGGTCAAATTCGGTTTTGGTGAAATTGCTGCAAAATCAATTGCTACATCACTCAGTTGTTTTTTAATTGCAGCAACGTCTTTAGCAGATCCGCCATCTGTCAACAGATTGATAAATGCCTTGGTCAAACGGATTGCTTCCGGATGTCTCATGATCAGTATGTCTGATCCAGCCAGCAGAAATGCAACCGCTCCAATGGCTTCCATTAAAACACCTCGTTTTTCAGGATCTCCCAATGAAGGCGCTTCACTTGCAGTCTGTTTGGCTTCTTTGGTTTTCCAGGTTTCGTTGCCGAGGTTATTAATCATCGGGAATTGCAATTTGTCATCTCCCTGTGCCATTGCAGCCATGCGGAGACGTTCCATAACGGAATAGGTGTATTCCAAACCATATCCCAATGCGCTGGTTGTGGGATCCATAATGATTTTATTTTTGGATACCCCGAGATTTTCCAGCAGAATGTTTACCTGTTTTGCAAGATTCACATCAATAGCAGAAGAAGAAATAACCGTATGTCCAAAACCCATTACCGAAGCACCGATTCCCTTGTGGTTTTTGTCTTCAACCGGCCCAAGCGAAAGATTTCCGCCTTCGCATTCTTCAGAAACTTTCTTCAATACTTCCTCATCCTTTTGAGGATTTGCGCAACCCCAAACAATGAGAGGGACATC
Organism: Desulfobacterium sp.; assembly: GCA_013824585.1. Lineage (GTDB taxonomy): Bacteria > Desulfobacterota > Desulfobacteria > Desulfobacterales > SURF-7 > QZKS01. Next base: position 10,119 of record PNOB01000133.1, read on the forward strand.
GATGGCTTTCATAACCTTTTTTACAGTTGCCGCTGCTTCTGCAGGGCTTGCGTTCCGATCATTCGGATCCACACTTTTTAACTGAAGAACAATGGCTTCCGCACCAAAGTCTTTAACACATTTTTTTGCCCAAGCCACTGGATCGGATATCACGTCCTTAAAATGCACCTTGCAGGATTCCGGCCAGTCTTTTGGCTCAATATCCCAAACTTCCATTGCTATTTTGGGTTTATTGGGCATTTTACCCTCAAACTGATAGAAAGGATAGCTTGTTTCACCTCCAACAGTGAGTGCCTTTTTTCCTTTTCCTATTGAAATCTCCTTAATGCTGCCAGCATAGGATTCTTTTACAATTTCAAAGCCCAAAATGACCTCCTTATCGATAAAACGTTTGAAAAATCGAAGGTTGTAAGATTCATGATCATGTCTATCGCGCCACTCGATAGAAAACGATTGTCAATTGAGATTGATTCGGTCTCCCCCCTTTCATTTTTTTTTAATTTGTTAATTATATTTATAATTTATATCTAAATAAAGAATTCAATTTTGTTACAGTATAGTTTTAAAAAAAAATCACATGCGATTCCAGAGAAAAAAAACACCTTTCCCCATTTTAAAAACCAAAGAATTCTCTTACATCGTGATCTTAAATTTGTCAATAGAAGAGCTGGGAAAAACAGACTGAATCAATTCAAATCCAACAATTTGAATTTAATACCGATTAAAAAAAATACACCTGCTGAAAGTGTTCCGTGGATGTAAAGAGGCATCCAGAAGGCGTGCTCCATATTTGACCAAACAATGTTTTGTCTGCTTACACTGCAGCTTATTAAAACATCTTTGAGCCAATTTCAAAAGTCTGTTGTTGTAGTTCCGGCGAAAACTAGAATCCAGTATTTTCGGCTCTTTTCTGGGCACTGACTTTCGCCGGTGTGACGCTTTTTAATCGTT
>PNOB01000134.1 GCA_013824585.1 Desulfobacterium sp.
TAGTCGTAAGACAGGAAACGCTGCACCACTGAAAATTCCGGGTGCGTCCTCAAGGCATTGGCTGAAAAAGGCTCCCAGGATGAAAAAGCATCCACTCTGCCTTGTATCAAGGCCTCACTCATCTCTGAGACCTCTATCGGGATAATGGTGACATCCGATTCCTTCATGCCGGCGGTTTCAAGGGCTACCAGCAAACTGTGGTGAGCTGTGGAGCCTGAGGGCGCGCCGATACGTTTCCCCTTGAGATCTGTAATCTGCCGCAGCCGACCCTTGGTGATAAGCGAGTCAAAATCTTGCATGGCCAGTCCAATCACTTGAATATCATAGAGGGAGGCCAGGGTGAGAGTGGGCCAGATACCCGTGAGAGCGACATCGAGATCGCCACGCTGGAAAAAGAAATTGGAATCAAGTCCCTTGAGAAAGGAGTGGCTTCTTAACTCCCAGCCGCGTTCCTTCAGTGCCCGCCTCAGCAATCGGTCATGACTCAAGGCGGCACCGATGAGGCCTTCCGGAACTGCCATGGGCTGAGTGCCGAGGTCTAACACTTTGGCTTCTTTGCTGCCGAACGTATATGTGGAGTACAAGGGATCGTAATCTGGTTTGCCATCTGCCCCAAAGGCAGGAGTAAATGCAGAGAATAGGGTCAGAATGACGAGAAGAATGATGGTATAAGTTTGATTCATGGTACTCCTTCTTGGTTGAAGGATTGATGGGCTGATGTAAATTCTGAACATATCTTCCGGACAGTACAGATTTAAGAAACAGACAACTTACCATTATCAATGAAATTCAATTGAATATTGATTACCCTGTCGAGAGTATGATCTTTGGTTAGAACTGCATTTTGATTATCATGCAATCCTCTGGTTAGAGGAAGAGGCTGATAAAAAAAATGGAAAACGAATAAAATTTCAGATACATATATCAAGAAACCGTTATTGCGTCAACAATATATTATCTTTCAACATGTAAAAGATTGTTTGAAAAGCTGAATAAAAAACCGGAGTGGTATCCATAAACCGATTGATAAAGAAGCCATCGGTGGATAGGAAAGCCAGATATCTGGTGATGGCTTTTTCATTTTCTTGTTTTGGATTGAAAAATGAAGTAGGGTGACCCAATTGTTGAGATGTGCCGGGAATCGATTTTCAAAAGATCGAAATCACAAAAAGTTGCAGGGTCTGGACTGAATCCGTTTTTGAAGGGGGAATCCGTGTTACCAAAGAGCAAAAAAGTGTGGGGATGGGCTTTGTATGACTGGGGAAATTCCGCTTTTGCGACAACTGTAATGGCCGGTTTTTTTCCTATTTTTTTTAAACAGTACTGGAGTTTTGGTGCGGATGTGAACCTGAGTACGGCAAGGCTTGGGTTTGGAAATTCGATTGCAAGCCTTTTTGTGGCCCTGATGGCACCGATTCTGGGTGCTATTGCTGACAGAGGCTCAGCCAAGAAAAAATTCCTGATGCTGTTTGCGTATCTGGGTGTGTTGTCGACGGCATCCTTATTTATGGTTCAAAAAGGGGAGTGGGAACTGGCCATTTTTGTATATGCCTGTGGAATCGTCGGATTCTGCGGAGGCAATGTGTTTTATGACTCTCTGCTTCCGGATGTGGCAACAGAGAGTGAAATGGATTTCTGTTCAAGTTTTGGATTTGCATTGGGATATCTGGGCGGTGGCCTTCTTTTCCTGGTCAATGTGCTTATGACATTGATGCCGGAAACATTCGGATTGCCGGATGCAGCCACGGCTGTCCGGTTTTCTTTTCTTTCCGTTGCGGTCTGGTGGGGAGTATTCACGGTTTTCATCTTTGTGTGGGTTCCGGAAGAATCTGAGGAAAGAAGACTCACCTGGAGTGTGATCCGGGAAGGATTCCTTCAACTCTATGAAACGTTTCAGAAGGTGAGGCATTTAAAAACCGTGATGCTTTTTCTACTGGCTTACTGGTTCTATATTGACGGAGTAGACACCATTATCCGGATGGCCGTTGACTATGGAATTTCATTGGGATTTGAATCCAAGGATCTGATTGTCGCCCTTCTGGTAGTACAGTTCGTAGGATTTCCTGCGGCGATCATTTTCGGAATTCTGGGTGAAAAATGGGGAGTGCGTAAATCCATTTATCTTGCGATCTTTATTTATATGGCGATCACTGTCTGGGGAGCCATGATCACCAGCAAAAATGAGTTCTACATCCTAGCTGTTGCGATCGGGTTGGTTCAGGGAGGTATTCAGGCCCTGAGCCGTTCTTTTTATGCAAGACTGATTCCAAAGGGACAGAGTGCCGAATACTTCGGTTTTTATAATATGCTGGGCAAGTTTGCAGCCATCATCGGCCCGACGCTGATGGGAATTGTGGGATTGACTGCCCGGAATTTTCTCATGCCACCTTCACCAACCCAGGAACAGATTGTTGCTGTCGGCCAGTTATCAGCCAGATATAGTATCGCTTCCGTTATTCTGCTTTTTATCATCGGCGCTGTGCTTTTTTATTTCGTTGATGAAGAAAAAGGAAAGGACGCTGCGCTGCAATTGAACGAGTAAAAGAATCCGGAATGTTTTTTTCTTGATTCAATTCACTGTTTTTTTTATAATATTGTTGAGAGAGATACGAATAACAGGTGAAAGGAGCTGATTATGATTACCAAAAAAAGAACAATTCAGCAGATAGTCGAAGAACAGTCAAAGCGCTGGGAAATGATGAAATCAAAATCAAAACAGGACAGACATGACGAAATTTCCGTTATTACCGTATCCAGGGAACCCGGAAGCGGAGGCAAACTGATCGCTCAGGGAATTGCTGAAAAGCTCGGCTTTGATCTGTTTCACCAGGAGGTGATTCATGAGATGGCGGAGAGTGCCCAGGCAAAGAAAATGCTGATGGAAACTCTGGATGAAAAAGGCTTGTCGGTGATCGAAGATCTGATCTCTTCCCTTGTGTATGAACGTCATTTATGGCCGGACGAATACCTGAAACACCTTATGAATGTGGTTGGAACGATTGGAAAGCATGGCAGGGCAGTGATCGTCGGACGGGGGGTGAACTTTATTCTACAGAAAGAGAGAACTTTCCGGATTCGGGTGATCGCACCCCTGGAGCGAAGAATCCAGAATGTAATGAAGGAATATGGTTCTTCGGAAGAAGAGACAAGAAGACGCGTTCTGAGAACCGAATCAGACCGCAGGGCATTTATCCGGAAATATTTTAATACCAGTATCACGGACCCGGTGAATTATGATTTGATTATCAATACCGATACAATGGATCTGGATATGGCTGTTAAAGCGGTGATAGGTGCTTTGGGAAAATAGATGGAATCAGAATTTTTTTCGGTTTCATCCATCCGGGTGATTGTTTTTTCCCCGTAATGACTTGTCATACCATTGGTTCCGGATACGTTGTATTTTTAAGGCATGGTTTGAGAAGATCCAGTCTATGCCCCGGTTCAGTTCCCGGAACAGGGCATTTTGGGAGCTGATAAAACCCGTACCGGTTTTCTGGCCGATGTTTCGATGCTTTTTTAACAGCCGGTTGGAAAGAAACAGATAGTGACCGGATATCCCGCAATATTGGTTTTTGAATGCCATCCGGCTCAATCGGATAAAATTCATTTCTGAAACCGGAAGGAATGCGGATTTGTGTGTAAAGGTCAGAACAGAGAACATCTCCGGACACAGGGATAAAATATGGAAGTCTTTTTTAGGTGCTAAGGAGCTGAAATGGTTTTTCAGCACCTGATTCTGATATTCCGGTTCCGGGTATGCCTCTTCTTTAATCTCTACCATCAGGTGGAGGGTTTTTCCATACTTTTGAATCACATCCGAAAGAGTTGGGATCATCGGGAAAGCCTGTTGCAGTTCATTCCGTGAGAATTCAGAAATTTTTCGGTTTATTTGAAACAAACGGATCAGGTTCTGATCATGAAACACAACCGGATAAAGATCTTTTGTCCAGCGGATGTCAAACTCGATTCCCCATACACCGGCTTCATGCGCAATATCAAAGGCCTGCATGGTATTTTCAATAACCGTCCGGTTATCATGTTCCCCCCTGTGTGAGATGATTTTACAGTTTTGGAGTTTGGTCAGAGTCGGAACTGGCTGGGGCCATCTGGCAAAAAACAGGTCGACGAGAAAATGGAAACTGTTTTCAATCAAAGGGGGAACGGACATTGGATGGTTTCTCCTGGCCAGAAAAATCAATGAAGTGTTGGTTTGTCATTATCGTTTTTCTTGCCATTGATCACCCGGAAGCGGGATTTTTTTTTCTTCAACCGCCATTCCAGATAATGCATATGCAGGCGGCTTAGGCTGAAAAAATGGTCAGGACCGATCCAGTACATCCATCCAATCAATATTCCCCCGAGATGATATGCTCCGTATGGATTTGCCTTGGCCAGAAAGGTCAGTACCGTGACCAGTATGGTTCCATAACTGATGTATTTTGCCTTTACCGGCAGTACAAAGAACAGCAAGATGCTGGTTTCCGGGTTGAGCAGACCAAAAATCACCACAAGTGAAAGAAGACTGGAAAGCATTCCCATAAACGGCTGATGAAAGCCGGTAACAGAACTGAGCAGCAATCCGCAGACAGCGCTTCCAAGAGCAGAACTGTAGAAAAGAATCAGGAAGCGTCTGGCGCCCAGTGAAGACTCGATTGAACCGGAAAAAAAGTAAAATACAATGCTGTTGATGAGGAATGCGATCGGTGCCGTGGGATCATGGATAAAAGGATGGGTGATGACCTGCCAGAACCGAAAATCCGGATGCTGCAACGGATAGAGTTGAAGAAACGCCACAACAGGGATATTCAGCCAGTGCTCGCAGACAAGCTCGAGCACATAGATTACCCCATAAAAAATCAGAAGCTGTTTTCCAAGTTTGGTAAAATTGGAATCAAACCTGTATGATACCTGTATTGGCCCTTGTCTCATCATGACCCCTTATTTTTCATCCTGTTTGATTTTATGGATCAGTTGACAGATCGGATCAATGGCTGGAAGGTCTGCCGTCAGAGCTGATCCCTGGAAACTTTCCATAAAAATCTGATCATTCTGCGGAATCCTTGCGATGATCTTTTCCTTGTCGAAATTGCCGATCATGGTCTCCTCGATCCGGGCATCCACCTTGTTCAGTATGAAAAAAAGGTCGACCTCTGCCTGTTCCGCCATTTCCTGAATTTTTTTGGACATCATCAGGGATTCATAGGTCGGATCGATCACGCCGAGAATCAGGTCGCATTCCGCATCCACTTTTCGTCCAAAGTGCTCGATTCCAGCCTCGGTATCGACAATGACAATCTCGTTTTTTTCAATTGCCAGACTGGACAGAACCTGCTTGGATAACATTCCGATGGCACATGCGCATCCTTCACCATAATGGTGGATTTTCCCGATTACCGCAAGCCGGATTCCGTTGGATTCCGAAACACAGATCTCCGGCAGTTCATGGATCTCTGTTTTCCGGCTGAATGGTTTATTGTCCGAAGGAAAGGTCTGGTTCATTTTGTTCTTGAATGCCTGTTTCCCGCCCAGGTTGCTCATCATATCCTGGGGCAGGGGCATGCCAGCCAGCCGGTGCAGTCCGAAATTGGATTCATCCGCATCAACCAGCAGAACTTTGTATCCCATGGTATTCAGTTTTTTTGCAATCAGAACAGATATGGTGCTTTTCCCGCTCCCGCCTTTGCCGCAAATCAATATTTTCATGTTCCAATTCATCCTTCCGTTACTATATGTCAGGCGTTTTGATCTCTATTGAACGCCTTCGAGTTTTTTTAATAGATTCCTTGCATTTTCAATCGCCTTCCGGGCTTTTTGATTTTCCGGTGCCAGTGCAAGGGTTTCTTCCCACTCGGTTATGGCTTTTTCCAGGTCTTCATTCACAAAAAAGGTAACGCCACGTCGATAATGAATCTCGGATTGGTTTTGCATTGCGATTATGAGATCGGATCTCAACTGATCCATACCTTTCAGATCCATTGTGACCTGGCCCAGCATTTTCATGGCTGGTATGAACTGTTTCTTTTTGAACAATGTCTTTCCTTCATAGTAACAGGAATAGTTGTACAATTTCATGAGCTCCGAATCATCCGGGTTTTTTTCAACCATTTCCTGTATGATGGGGATTATCTTTTTATAGTTCCCTTTTTCAAAAAGCTGCTTTGCCAGTGCCCGTTTCTGATTGTCCTTTTCATTGTCAGATCCCGACTTCACGGTAATGTTGGCTGGCGTCTCCCGCGTGGGAAGCTGTATCCATTTTTTTCCCAGTACCGGAAGATGGATCAAGAAGGGGGATAGTTTCCCTTCCTGTCTTTTTGATTGGATAAAGTATTCAACCAGAAAAGCCAGGTCCGCATTTTTGTAAACCTTTTCTGCAATGGTCCGGGGAGTATCTCCTTTTTGAACAGAATAGGTGAATTGGGTTTCCGGGTGGATCCGGTTTTTCAGACAGTTCAGGGCTGCTTTGTGTTCCGGGAAATAGCGCAGGACGGTTAAAAACTGTTTCCGGGCCTCTGATTGGTCATGGCGGTCCAGGGCTACCACTCCTTTTCCGAAATGATGGTCTGCTTTTTTGAAGATTTCATCCTTTACTATGTTTATTTTCAATGGGATTTTTTTATTTTCAGGATCCAGTTGCCGGGCGATTTCAAGATAGCTGGCTGCAATCTGAAGCTCGTCCTTCCGGATCTGCTGATCAGCCTTTTCCAGATAATAACCAGAACCGGGTGTTTCTGAACCAGGCGATTTCGTGAATGTTTCTGAAAAATGTGCGCATCCCGCAGCACAGAAAACTGACAGCAGGATGATGGTTGTATAGTGAAGGCGCTGACTCATTCTATTTTACGTTTTGAAAAACCTTTAATAATGTTTCAAATTTCTTTTCATCCAGATCCCGGGATACCTGGGAATAATGAATTCCAAAAGGATCCGTAAAAAAAGGATTGTCGCCTTCCTGATTCATGAATGCACCCTGAAAGCCTTCTTTTTTTAGAATATGGACTAGGAGCGAATTGTGATTTCCAGGTGGATAGAGAAAGAAAGAGCATCTTTTATTGAGATTTTTGTCCATAAGGTCGGCTGCCTGTTCAACTGCTTTGCTCAGTTTCTGAAAATATCCATAAAAAGTTTTATCAGAAGGAAATTGGTATAAATCATTCTTTATCCTGCACTGAATCTGGATTCTGTTTTCCGACATCCGGGATATCTGTTCCCAGTTCAGCATTTTTTCCTTTCCAACCTGGTCCGGCGTAATGAAAATGGCTGCGGGGAACTGATATCTCCGGAGTATGGGAAAAGCATGATCATATATGCTTTGGTCTGTGCTGTCGATGATCAGCAGAACCGATTTTTCATGAAGGTTATCCTTGAATTGGAAAAAAGAATAAAGCTGGTCCAGGGAGATAACCTGGAAGTTCTTTTTTGACAGATACGCCATCTGTTTTTTAAAGGGCAATTCTGATGCTTCATCGGAAAACCCTCTGTAAGCAAGGACAGGTATGGTCTGATATCCTTCAGAAGATATCCCTCCCAGTTTATAAGGTTTCAGGGGAATAACAATATCCTGGCCGGAAACCAGGGAATCCATCTGGTTAAAATCCAGTATCCGCCATTTTTCAGATGGATGTTTCAGATATTGCATGGCCAGTTGATCCGGAGAATCCCCATCATTGGTATGGACGATGATGAAATCATCCAGTTTTTGTTCCCGTTGGATAGATGAACATGCGGAAAAAAGAAGGGGAATCAGTATGGTAAAAATAAAGAGAAATACTGGATATTGAAATTTAAATCGTAACATTCGACCTTTCATGAATATTCAAAACCTTAAATACTTCGATCGGTTGGGTTTTGCCTTTTATATTCTGAACCGGCAAAGCCTCAATTTCAATGATTCCCTTTAGTACGGAAAGGACATTCCTGCTGATGATAATTTCACCGGATCTGGCAAGTCCGTTCAGTCTGGATGCTACGTTGACACTGTCACCAATCACCGTATATTCCATCTTAGCTTGCGATCCGATGTTGCCTGAAACAACAATCCCAGTATCAATGCCTACACCTACAGCGGCATACAATTTGTTATCAGTTTTGCTCGCTTCCTGCAACTTCTGCTGTAACCGGAATGCTGCTTTTACAGCCCTTTCCACATGATTTTTGCGATAAACCGGAACACCGAAAACGCCTAATACCGCGTCCCCGACAAATTTATCAACATATCCACCGTATTCAAGAATGGCATTGGTCGCAATCTCAAAGTATTTATTCAGCATGGCAACAACCTGTTCCGGCTCTTTTGAATCGGAATAAGAGGTGAACCCTCTGATATCCGCAAAAAGAACAGTCGCTTCATTGCGATGTCCTTTCAACCAGGTGTTCTGGGGATTGGCCATGATCATTTCAAGGATCTCGCTCCCGACATATTTCCCAAAGGATTCCTGCATCAGGGAATTTCTCCAGAGTTTTTCGTTCATCTCATTGAAAGCTGTCGCCAGATTTCCAAGTTCATCATTCCGTTTCAGGATAACCTTGTGGCGATAGTTGCCATTACTGGTTTCTCTGGTGGCAATCATCAGTTTTGAAATCGGTAAGGAGTATCGAAATCCCATAATGACCGACATGATAATACCCAGAAGGACAATCAGCAGCGTAATGAAAATAATGGAAGTTTTTTCTTTCTGGATCATTTCCTCAATAAAATCGATGGATACTCCAACGTGAACAAATCCAAGCGGCTTGTCTTGAAAGTGAATTGTCCGGGTAAGATTGAGGATCTGACTGCCGTCATTCAGGGTATGGACAAAAAAATGGTCATTTCCTTTACTGGTTTTATTCCGGATATTTTGAAAAACATCCATTGGCTGGCCGATTTTTTGAGTGTCGTTATGCGCTTTGATCTTATTTTGATTATCCATGATAAACGCATATTGGATTCCATCTACCTGGCTGGCATTTTTCACCAGCGTGTTCAATTGCAGGACATCGTCTTCAATCAGTGGAATCTTGGCGTTGTTGTCAAAATAATTCAGGCTCACCAGACCGATTTTTACGATCTGCTGGTAAAGATTTTCTTTCTGACGTTTCAAGAAAACAAAATTAAAAACCAGCGCAGTTAATGAAACGACAAATATTGTGGTAATGGATAACTGAAACCAGATCGGTATTTTCGGAGTCGGGAGCCTTTCTGTAAATGTGCCCCTGACTTTACCGACCAGTTCCCGGATGTTATCGGAAAGTGACGATACAGAAAGATTGTAATGTGCATTGACCTCTTTTACGAGTTCATTTTCTGAAGCATATCCCAACTCTACAATGATCAGACCCAACGGGATGGCTTTACCCATTTCCATCAATTTTTCCTTTTGGGCAGACAATGCAGTCTCAAGCTGTTCGGATGTAATGATCCCGCTTTTTATAAGGACCTCGCCCAGTATCATGTCGTCATTGGAATGTCTGCGGAATTTTTTAAACAATCGATTGGAGCCGATGGGAAGAAAAGGGAGTTTAAGATGCATAAGCGGAGTATCTATTCCTGACTACAGTGCATTCAGTTTTGTTGAAGAGTTAATTGATTATTATAGCATGTTCATAAGCAAGGCACATAGCAGACGGTCGGAATCGCTTCTCTCACAACCGATGGATTGCAGGATCGTTGCCAACCAGTTTCACCAACGATTCCTGAAAGAGTTTCATCAGTTCAGGCGAATCCGGCGCTATCTTGGCTTTTGGCGAAGATATTTGGGTGAGCATGGCCAGTTTGATCTGCATAGAAATGCCACCCCGCTGCTTGGCGAATTCAAAATATTTGAGTAGCTTATCACCCATTTCCATCAACCTCACACTATTTGTAGTAATATTGCTTCTATTACAATATGTTCATTACCATAACACCAGGTATCATCAGCATCGATGGAGATTACTACTCTTTCGTTTCATTCTTCTTTTCTTCTTCGGATATATAGTTCACCTGTTCGACGGCAGCCATCAATCCGTTGATTGCATCTCCCAAAGCAGAAATTTCATCCACGCCCGTTGCATCCACTCTGGTCGAAAAATCAAACGTTTCTGAAATACGGGAAACCTGCTTGCTTAATTTAGATAATCTATTAAGCACAATTTTTTCAATTAGAACAATAAGTGAAAGCATAAAAAAGATAACCATTATAATTAAAACTATGAGAATATAGGTCATGCTCGTCCTTGCTTGCTTGTTTATCGTCCTTGGCATCAATGCGGATACGATGAGTTCCCCCTTTCCGTAAAAATCTTTGAAAACCACGTTGGCCTTTAGTGTATCGTCGTTAATCGGCACAACGTCGATGCCGTCCAATCCTTTGGTTTCTTCAACGCCTCCACCCGCTGTTTTAGAAAATCCCGGTTCGTTGGACGCAGTGATGGTGAGTGTCAATTTCGATTTTTCGGCAAGCGCTGCCTTCCTCGCTGGTGATAAAAACCGTCCAAACACCAGAAAACCATGGTATGGGCCCTGTGCGGTGCTGGTGAGGATGGGTATCGAACAAAACAGCGCCGGAGGGAATCCATCGGTAAGGAGGATCCCCGAGTGTTTTGTTTTTTCATCATGGTAGGTCAATACCTCACTTGTCGGTTTGAAATGGGCATCAAGGATCGCAGAAGGCAACGGAATAATGGTATTTTCGTTTTCTTTGTGAGTTACACTGACCAGCTGTTTGTTTTTATCATTAATAATGATAAGAAAATCGACATTCACTTCAACAAACTGAAAAGATGCGATATTCGCTTCAAAATAATCTTGGTTATTTTTCTCGGCAAATATATAGGTATCGTCCCAAATTGCCCAATCGTGTCCTAAGCTGCACATTTCTTCTGTTTGAGTCTCAAACGTCTCCTTCAACCGTTCCATTGTTTTATGGGCATCCGACTTTTCGACTCGATTGAAACCATCAAGAATAAGTATCGTAAGCACTATATATAAACCGGCCAACAGCACGAGTGCCGTTCCAACTAAAATAAGTATCGTCTTCATTCTAATAGACATGTTATGCTCCTCTTAGACCAACGCCAAATGCTCA
>PNOB01000135.1 GCA_013824585.1 Desulfobacterium sp.
AAACGATATTGATAAGGTGCAACAAAACAGGTCCAGCCAAAAACATTGGTTTTGGATGCAAAGGAGATCATATCCCGTTTGGATATGCTATTTCCGGAAACTTCAAAATCAAGATTCACATGGCCTTCCAAGACGATCCACAGATGGGTGGAATCCTTGCCCTTCATGAACAGGCAGTCTCCGCGCTTGAATTCATCTTCACTGGCGCAAGCTGTGATCAAGGCCAACTGATCATCTGTAAAATCTTTAAAAACATGAATTTGCTTCAGTAAATCAAAACTGATCATAAAAATCTCCTAAATCATTCTATAGTGTAGGGCGATTCTCATCAAGGCATCGCATTCAATGCCGATTCCTGCATAAGGTCAAAGCGGTTCCCCACGATTTCAATTAAATCCGCCATGACCTGGTAACCGATCCTGGGGTAATCCTGAAATAGCTTCAGCAATCGATCTTTTTTGATCTGTAACACCTTGCACCTCGGTGTGGCGCAGTAGGCCGGAAGCTTATAGATATAGGGCGGCACCATACTGGACCATCCAAAAACTTTGTTTCCGGTCAGTGATAAAAGGGTTGTCTCCTCAGAGGAGACCCGGCCCGGAAGATCAAATCGCAAATCCACCTGGCCCTGTTTCATGATCCAGAAATGATCGGCAGATCCGCCTTCCTCAAAAAGTTTTTCTCCTTGAAGGAATTCCTTTTCCACGCACAACCCTGATATCATTTCCAGTTCCTGGTCATTTAATAATTTGAATACTTCGACATTCCGCAGAAAATCGACAAACATCATTCATCCCCCCTTGCTTGCATTTTAGGCAGCGACATATCGCACATATTCCGGTCCGAATCTTCAACCCGTGCATCCTGCCAGCTTGATTTTACTTCGCACCTTATATTGCAGATTATTTATTGCGTGTCAAGGTGACTATCCGGGCTGCGTAAAAGTTTTAAAGAGGCTGAAACGCTATGCGTTCACCTTCATGAGCCAGGTTTCCTTACCCCGGGATTCGATTCTGAATTCTTGAATCTGTGCACGCTTATAACTCTTGTCCAATGTAATCGAACAATTTTGACCTGAAATGGTCGTCCCTTCACAAATCAGACCGGTCACAGTGACATTCGGATTCTGCTTCTCTTTGTCGGAATACTGAAGTTTTTCCTGTTTTTCAGTTTTTAAATCATTGACGCTTTCTTCAATCTCACTGAGTCTGACTTTAATTTTGTTCTTTCGCTCTTCCAGGTTGTCCTGTCTGGTGAAGAGCTGATTGATTATCTCATCTGCCTCTCTTCCCTTTTTAATCAGATTATGAATCAATTCCTCGGCCTTTGTCCTGGATTCCTTGTCCATTGTTCCTGACCCTTCTGCCAATTGTTTTTCCAGATCCCTTTTTTCAACCATGGACCGATCCTGAACCTGAGCATGATGGGCAATATCCGCCTGAAGTTGAATCTCCTCTTCCGCAAGCTCCTGTTCCGTTGCGAGAAGTTCATTCTTTTGTTGAAGAAGCGCTGATATTTTGGTTTGAATTTTTGCAACCTCTTTATCCAGATGGGAATCAACACCTACCGACAGGCTGCATGGCGATGACAGATCCGTACCGATCTGATAGGCCAGAATCCCCTTTTTGGCTGAAATCTCCGATGAAATAATCTTCCCGCTTTTTACAATGCACATTCCACTGGTTTCAATATTTGAATCAATGATCTCTTTCTGGACTTCAACATCCCCATAAGCTGAAATGGTTACATCTTTTAAATATTTTGCTTTCATGCTTCCCTGCAGATTCAATTCCGCATCAATAATTCCACCCGTCACTTTTAAATCACCGGTCAGCTCGATTTCTGCTTTCAGAATTTCACCTGCAGTCAGATTGACGGCTTTGATCCTAAACCCGCTTTGTACAGTGCCACCCACATTTACATTACCGTTAAAATCAATATGACCGGTTTCATACCCAACATCACCTGAAATTTTAAGTTCTGAGATTACGGAAATTTTCCCACCAGATGAAGCTTCCGGCTGGCCATCAACCTTGGAAAAGGCTTTTTGCCCATCCTCAAGCAATTCCACACCCGGACCGGCTTTCAAATGAATATCCCGAACAGCCTCCATGTTTATCGGGAACCCGTACACATCAATCCCTTTTTCCCCTTCGATCATCGGTATCTTTTCAGCAAGAAGGACCCCCTTTAGCACATGGGGAATTTCTCCCCGATCCTTATAGTCGATCTGCCCATCTTCTTGAAGTACTCCTGCCTTGAGGTATTCTGTATCAAAATAGTATTTTATTTTTCCTGATCTTCCGGATTTTGTGGGTTTTCCCATGGCAACCTTGAACCTTTTATCCAGATACCCGTCATATCGCAAAAAAGTCTCCAGCATGCTGTCATCCATCAGACCGTAAGCTATCTTATGATCCATTAAAAATTCCTTGATATCGGATACACCAAGCGATTCCGGAATAACCGACTTCCGTAACAAAAACGCCCTCATACGATTTTGTGAAACCGATATCTGGAAATCAACATCACGGAACCGGGTCTCAATGATGGTCATATCCGGCTCATCATCATCCCCGGATTGTATTTTCGAAATCAGTCTTTTCTGTTTCACCAGAACAGAATCCCGCTGTTCAGGTGTCAGAACACCTTCATCCACCAGAAGGTTACCAATCAGCATCCGCATGCCGGATGCCTGAAATTGTTCCAGTTGCTTTTCCAATACCTTATCGACTTCACTCTTGGTTGCAAGATGATCCTCGATGATTAATTGTCCAAATTCTTTATCCAGATTCCGAATATGAAAAAACTTTTTATCTTTTAACACCTCAATCTTCTCAGACACATCCGGATCAGGAGCAGGGGGTTGATCTGCCAGGGGGGCTGTTTCAGCAGAAGCATGTGCCTCAACCTTTTCTTCCGGTTCAGGGATACGGATAGAGGCACCATGGGATACACCTTCTGGGATAGATTCTTGTCCTTTGTTGTCAGAGGGCATGGACAAACCAGAAGAAACATCCTTGATCCTCTTCTGCATGAGCAATATGGTATCGCACTCTTGTCTTGTCAGTACGCCGGATGTAATAAAGATATCCCCGACTGAAATACTTTCACGATTGGTCTTAAATCGTCTGGCCTGCTCATTAAATGCCTGATCTGCTTTTTCTTGAGTAACTTTGTTTTGTTTTACGGCGATCTGACAAAACTCTTTATCCAGTTGCCGCATGACTGTAATCATTAAAATTGATTTTTGACTTTCCGAAATCATCCCTTTTTTACAAAGGATATCTTCCAGTGGAAAATCTTTTCCGGTCTTTTGCTGAACCGCTCTCTGCATGGATAAAGCTTTCACCAGGTCATCTTCCTTGACAAGACGATTTTCAATAGCAATCCGACCCAGAAGAGGATATTTATTGACCGGAGAAACCGGTTCTGCCTTAAATTTTTGCTGGCATTTTTTGCAGGTCACCATTTTACCGAGAATCTGATCCGGTATCCGATAGGTCGCATTGCAGGACGTACAGGAAATCGTTATCTCACCGTTCTCTGGAATCATATCTCTTTTCCTTATTGTGATAAAAGCGCTCAATACTTTTGGATTTATCGGATATGCAAAATAGATGATTGGTTATTAATGGAACGGATACGATCGGGTGACCAATTGCACTATGGAAGGATTATACTAAAACATTGAATACTTGTCAAATTCAACCAGCAATTTTTTTTTCATCCTCTATGGGCATTTACACCGGCTTCATTGTTCCTCCGGAATATTCACGATGCTAAAAACGCCAGATATAGGTTAACAAGCCTGCAAGAACAAAATTTGCCTCCATCCAGAACATGGACCAGATCCTGACAAACAGTTCCAGATCTTTATTTGAATATACCAGAAAAGCCATCAGAAACAGTATTGGACAGAGGAAAAACGCCAAAGAGAAAACAGATCCCCAGAGACCGGCAAGGAAAAGGAAAACAAAAGATCCGATCAGGGTCTGTTTCAGCAAAACCCTGGTCTTTCTTTCACCAATAATAATCGGTATGGTTTTTGTACCAACGATCCGATCCCCCTGCATGGCAAGGATATCAAAAAAGGCTGTCCGGACAAATACAATCCCTATTGTCCAGAAGAATACAAGAATCGATAAAAAAGAAATGGCCCCGTTTTCAGCCAGCGCCGGGAAAATGGATGTCACGATTCCCCAGGCCAGAACAATCAGGATTGTTTTTGAGCCCGGAATTTCATTGATCCGATGATACGGAATCAAACGGAATCGATCCGGTACGAACCTGATATTATATAAGAGTCCCATGATGCTCATTGCCGTCAAAAGCAGAAAAGGCATCATACCCATGGCGCAAGCGGTAACCAAACCGGTTCCACCTGAAATACACCCTAGCAATGCAAGGCGGTATTTGAACTTTTCATAAAAACTGGCTCGAGCCGGATCATTAAACTGGTCGGACTTTCGCCCGATCAGATTATTAAATGTATGCATGGACAGGACATACAGGAAGGAAATAAAAATATAGGAGAAATTTTTTTCAATCCCCTGAAGGGTTGTTGAGGCATATGTCAGGCAGGCAGCCCCGAAGGCAACATAGAGATTTGTATGAAAAAGAACCTGCTGGACCGGTTCAATCATTTTTCTCCACTTCTTTCCATCCTTGTGCTGGAAGGACTCTATTTTTTTCAGTACCCTGTTGATGATCCAGTTGGGGGTGGAAGCTCCGGCAGTAATTCCAAAAGTATGAGCCCCCTGAAAGTCCTGAGAATCCAGTTCAGACTCATCTTCAATATGAATAGCGGGTTTTCCCGCCTCTCTTGCCACTTCCACCAGACGCTGAGTGTTCCCGCTGCTCCGCCCTCCGACAACAATCAGTGTATCCACCTTTTCCGCGAGCTTCTTTACCTCGGCCTGCCGTTTTTCTGTGGAGTCGCAAATGGTATTGTACAGTTCATAATGAGGACAGTTTTTTTCAGCCCAGTTACTCACTTCCTCAAAAAAATTGGTATTTTGTGTGGTCTGGGCAACTATGATCGCTTGATCAAATTTCGGAAGTGAATTCAATTCTGCAAGGCTGTTGACCACATACCCTTTTTCGCCTGCATACCCGAGCAGCCCGATCACTTCCGGATGATCATTATCACCCACAATGATAACGGAATATCCCTTGGCAGCATGTTTTCGAATAATGGTCTGAACCTTTATGACACGCGGACAGGTAGCATCCTTTACGGTGTAACCGGCAGCAATCAGTTGTTTTTTAATCCGAGGAGGCACGCCATGGGCCCTGATCAGTATTGTGCCGGAGCCCTTTTCCGGTATTTCCTTGATTGCATGAATCCCCTTTTCTTCCAATAATTCAAGAACCTGCGGATTATGAATCAAAGGGCCATATGAACTGATCGGCCCTTTGCTGCTGTTGGATGCATCCAGACTCATTTCAACAGCCCGCCGAACACCCATACAGAAACCAGATGTTTTTGCGATATAGATTTTCGTCAATTTTATTCTTTAGGCTTAAGAAAGATATTATGATCCACGAGGGCCAGGGAGTAAATACTTCCCTTTACAAATTTCTGTTCACCGAAAATACTGATCAGTTTTACGCCATCGCCTTCGGGCTCGACCGAGTCAACCGCTTCCATAACCAGTGTATTTCCCTCTTTTCCAACAAGATATGCATTTGCCTCACACATATTTACTCCTTATTTGATTAGTAACTCTTTAAAATGCTTCTGAACAAGCTCTTCAATTAAATGCGGAAGAGGCTGCGGAGTCAACCCTGCAATTTCAATATTTTCCTGTGAAAGCGGAATTAAAATTTTTTTTGCAGGGCTTGAGGCAACAGCCGCTGCAATAGCCGGCGTAACCTCTCCCATCATGGAATTTGCCATAATGATTCCAATCGGACCGATAATCACATCCACCTTTTGCACGGTTTGAACAATCGCATTTTCTCCGGAAGCGCCTCGATTGGCTTTTGCCTTGAGCATCTGGGTCGTGGCTATCGCATTGGTTCCCAGGGCAATAATATCAATCGATTCCTCAAAGCATTCCCGCAGCTTTTTAATCGTTGCACTGCCAATACCGCCACCCTGCCCGTCAATGATGCAGATCTGTTTCATATTCACTCTTATATTTTTTGAATTTTCATATGCTGTTTACGTTCTTTCTTGGATCGTCGTCTACTGGGACCAATTTTTTTGGTGGTGGGCTGCCATTTATTTTCTTCATCCTCCATGGAATTCAAGCCTTTATTATCGATATAGGATGCCATGGAAATTCTGTCTTCAAATTCAATGGACGAGATCGTTGCAGCCCCGCAGGATTCGGCAACATTCAAAATCTCATGGTCTGAACTGACGACCAATGCCCTTTCCCGTTCTTTTTCAGCCAGGCGTTTCAGAACAGCATCTGCCAACTCCCCCTGTCTGGAAAAAATGACTTTTATACCTTGAATGTTTTCTGTTTGCCGGGAAACCGAATTGGAATACATGGCGTCAAAAACAACGGTGATCTGGTGCCCTTTTATCTTTTTGTATGCTGCCAGCATCCGGATCAGGGCTTCTCTTCCGGACTGAATATCTTCCTGGTCTATGGCACTTAGCGAACTGGACTGTCGAATCAGGTTGTAACCATCAATTATAATATGAAGAGCCATATCAATTTTGCCGGGCTATTATTGTAAAGAAGGCTTCTATGTCTGAAGAATTTCCAATAAACGGTCAAGATCTTCATTGCTGTAAAACTCAATCTCAACCTTTCCCCTTTCTCCGTTTTTTTTAATATTGACCTTTGTACCAAACCGGCGTGAAAGATCTTCAGCCAGTGTATTGAAGTACGGTTCATCCGGTTTGGCTACCGTCTCCCTGGGTTTGGATTTGATCTTTTTAACCAGCGCTTCTGTCTGACGTACAGAAAGTCCTTTGGATATGACCATCTGCCAGACTTTGATCTGTTGAGAAGAAATTTCAATACCCAGTAAAGCCCTGGCATGGCCCATGCTCAATACATTGTCCAGAAGGCTGTTTTTTATCGGCAGGGGCAACTGACATAAACGAAGAAAATTGGCTACCGCAGATCGGCTTTTGCTTACGCGGACAGCAACCTGCTGCTGTGTCATGTTGAATTCATCCATCAGACGCTGATAGGCTTCCGCCTCTTCCATTGGATTCAAATCCTCACGCTGAATATTTTCAACAATCGAGGCCTCAAGCAGTTCCGTATCGGTGATTTCTTTCACCACAACCGGCACCTGGCTGAGCCCTGCAATCTTTGAGGCTCGGAGACGTCTTTCCCCTGCAATCAGTTCAAAACCGTCACTGTTTCTTCGAACCAGAAGCGGCTGAAGAATTCCCTGTTCCTTAATGGAATTGCTGAGCTCCGTCAGTTCATCTTCTGAAAATTTTCTTCTGGGCTGATAGGGGTTAGGACGTATCACATCAATATCACATTGAAAATAATCCCTGGCTTTTGTATCCATGGATCCAATATCCGGAAACAGCGCATCAAGGCCACGCCCCAACACTTGTTTTTTTCCAACCGATGGAACAGGATTGTCTTTTGTTTTTTGTTTTTCACTTTTCATGCTTTTATCCACTTGAAAAAAAGAATATCCAGATTGATCAGCAAGCCTTCATAATCTCTTTTGCAAGTTTGAGATAATTGATCGAACCGGTTGAAGCACTATCATAGTGTATTATTGGCTTGCCAAAGCTGGGCGCCTCTCCAAGTCTCACATTTCTTGGAATTTTGGTTTTAAAAACAAGCTCCTTGAAATATTTTTCCGCATTTTCAGCAACCTGTAATGAAAGGTTTGTCCTTTTATCGTACATGGTTAATACAATGCCGGATATGCGAAGACCTGGATTTAAATTTTCCTTTATTTTTTTAACCGTCTGAAGCAACTGACCCAGCCCCTCCAATGCATAAAATTCACTTTGCAGAGGGATTAAGATATAATCCGCCGCAGTCATGGCATTAAGCGTCAGCAAACTGAGGGAAGGTGGACAATCGATGATGATATAATCAAAAGAGTCTGAAAGGGTGTGAAGAAGATTTTTTAAAATCTTCTCCCGGTTCGGTTGATTCATCATTTCCACTTCAAATCCGATCAATTCCACCCTGGATGGTATTATCTTCAATTTTTTCAGATAGGTATCCACCACAGTATCCTGAGCAGAAGCCTCTCCGATCAGTCCGTGATATAATGTGTAAGTAAGATCCGACTTGTTGACACCAATCCCTGTGGTCGCATTCGCTTGTGGATCGCAATCCACCAGTAAGGTATCCTTACCGGCATCTGCCATTGCAGCTGCAATATTTATCGCTGTTGTTGTTTTGCCAACCCCGCCTTTCTGGTTGGCTATGCAAATAATTTGTGCCATAATGGCCAGCTCTAACACAAATAATGGGATTTGGAAAGCGCATAGAAAAAAATGCTTGTTGGATTGACGTATTCTGATTCATGATCATTATAAATATTGAGGGTTTGATGAAAAAAATACAAAAGTTCATAGCCATCTGGACTTGTTTCATGATCATCCCCGGTTTTTCGCTTCCGGGTATCGCCTTTGGCATCACAACTGCTGAGGAAGAGGAACTGACAACTGAATTCCTGTTTTATACGTTTCAAAATTATAAGGTTGTTGATGATTCCGTAGTTATCGAGTATGTTAACAAGGTTGGACAAAAACTCCTTTCCCAGATGCCCCCCCAGCCATTTCGTTATCATTTCTATGTTATCAAACAGGATTCTTACAACGCGTTTGCAGGACCGGCCGGACACATTTTTATCAACAGCGGACTTCTGGAAGCCATGGAAAGCGAGGATGAACTCGCCGGCATCCTGGGCCACGAAATATCCCATGTGAACTGCCGCCACATCTCCGACATGATCGAAAGATCGAAAATCACCGGTATGGCAACCCTTGCTGGTGTTGCTGCTGGAATCCTGTTGGGAATCGGAGGTGCTTCGGAAGCTGCATCCGCTGTTACCGTTGGATCGTTAGCCGCCGGTCAATCCGTCTCACTTGCCTACAGCCGGGAAAACGAATTACAGGCAGATCAGACTGGATTAAAGTATATTGAAAAAGCAGGCTATGATGTAGCCGGCCTGTTGAATATTCTGAAAAAGATACGGAATAAAACATGGTATGGATCGGATGAGATCCCGACCTATCTGGTAACGCATCCGGCAACCGAAGACCGGATTTCATATATCGGCTCATGGCTCCAGTCCAGAAAACAACCCATTCCCAATACTGAAAAAATGCCCAATTATGATTTTGAAACAACGCACAGCCGGATTCTGGCCCTTTATACAGAAAAAAGCATGGCTTTCTCCAAACTGAAAAACAGCATGAAACAGAATCCAAAAGACCCTTATACCCAGTATGCATACGGACTGCTTCTCTCAAGATCCGGAGATCGAAAAAACGCAACTGTCCATTTAAAAAAAGCTTTGGAGAAAAGGCCCTTTGACCAGGTATTTATCCGGGACCTGGGACAAACCTACTTTCTGGACGGCCAATACGAACTGGCTTTAAGATTTCTGGAAAGCTCAGCCAGTATCCCTCATTTTGATCCTGAAGGAGAGCTTTATCTTGCCAGGACTATGAAAGAGCTGAAACGACCAGATGAGGCCATACAGAGATACCAGGAACTCCTAGCCCAAAGACCTCAATTTTCAAAAGCTAATTTCTATCTGGGTGAGATCTATGGGGAAATGGGGAAAATGGGTGATGCTCATTT
Organism: Desulfobacterium sp.; assembly: GCA_013824585.1. Lineage (GTDB taxonomy): Bacteria > Desulfobacterota > Desulfobacteria > Desulfobacterales > SURF-7 > QZKS01. Next base: position 9,762 of record PNOB01000135.1, read on the forward strand.
CCATCTGGGAATTTACTACAAACAGGAAAAAAACTATAAAAACGCTATTTTCCATTTAAACAAGGCATTGGAAAACCTTTCCGATCCTGAAAAGAAAAAATCGGCTCAGGCAATGCTGGGTATCGTCATTGAAGAAAAAGAAAACCAACCGGACAACCTGTATAAATGAGTTTCTTTCTTATCGGCATTGATCAAAGTGAGAGAACTGCAATGACTACACATCTATTTATCATAGTCTGTTTGTTTTGTTGAAAAGAGAAATACATGAAATCTACCTTAAATTATGCAACGTGGGTAAATCACAACAAAGAGTATTTAGAAACACTTTGTGACAAACGTATTTTTGTTACTTATGCGGGTGGAAAGGATGCTTCGGTAATACTCCATTTTCTTATACAAGCACGAGAGGAATTCGGTTTTGAGTTTGAAACACATACAGCCATGTTTCCGACGCATGTGTATACACAGGATGAAGTACACAAGCTTGATTCATACTGGAAAGCGCGAGGCATATCTATAAACTGGCATCCTGTAAATGAAAATGAATCCGCTTTCAAAATGGCCAAGCAAAACGGAACGAATCCATGCGAGGTGTGCCATTCAACAAAAAGAAAACGATTTCTTGAGTTTTTAAATGCTACGACTACTGACTGGGATTCACTGGTAATAATCGTCGGTTGGTCGCTCTGGGATCTTGTCGGCTATTCACTGGAATACTTGTTTGGCATCGTCTATACAGACAGGGATGCCCTGTTCCAGGGGAAATCCATCAAAGATAGACATTACCGGACTTCCCAACGTTTTTATCCCATGTTAAAGATGAAAGAAGGTTACTCCCTATACAAACCGTTACTCAGGTACAATGACCAGGACATCAAAATGGTTATTCATGAAAATCAAATACCGATTCTCACAACCGATTGTAAGTATAAGGATTTCAGACCCAAGAGGCTGCTTGCCGATTGTTATATAAAAATGGATTTATATTTTGATTATGATAAGGTTATTAAATTCGCTCAGGAATCGCTTGACTTGCAGAAAGCATCTGCATATACGAGTCTTGACAAAAAAGATTTCATAATGTCCATTTTTTAAAAAATATTTTTGCAACTTCTTGATAATGAGATGTTTTTATACTCTACATCGAAAACTGGGAATGCGAACAGATTTTTTTTAACAGGCCTCTAATTA
>PNOB01000136.1 GCA_013824585.1 Desulfobacterium sp.
TACCCCTGGGGAAATGAATGGCTGGAAAATGCCTGCAATTATGACCTGAGTGCCATCTCAGATACAACGCCGGTGGATCAATATCCTGGCGGTATAAACAGTTTCGGTGTTGCAGATACCCTCTGTAATGTTCTTGAATGGACTTCAGATCAGATCAAGCCAGCATCTGGAAAAATCCGGGGGAAAAAATATCACATTGCAAAAGGAGGGTCATGGATATCTGCCCGAAATATCCAATTATCGAACCGGTTCCGGTTTGAGGCCGATTACACGGCAAATATTCTGGGTTTTCGGTGTGTGGCGGATTAAGGCGATATTATCAATTTGTAATGAATCATTTACGGGTGCCCGATATTACGCACCCTGCCTTTTATTATCTGACTATTCCTCACCAATTATTCATTATTGAGTCAAACTTCCAATGTAGCAGCCACCATTATCACCTCCGCTGGTAGCAGCGGAAGGTGTATTCGCTGTTGAGCTGGTACCTGGTCCACCCAGATCAACAACCATACTGTCTTGAGTCAAGATGTCGTCTCCCCGTTTGGCATCCACAAAATGCAGGGAAATAATTTTATTTATTGAATCTATTTCGGCACCAGTTTCACCATCGTCATACAGGAATTCATACCAGTGATCGGTCTGGTTATTTGGAGTTCGCCCGTATTTGTAATAAGTTTCAAGCACCGCATCCGCCGGAAAATATAGCTTCAGCGTAGTACTGTCACCAGGCCCGATACCGCTGATGGTGAAATTAAAAAATCCATATGAAAAATCGATCTCAGCAGGAGAGTCATCAGGAGAAGGATTATCAGTAGCCTGGCAATTACTCAAGCTTGTTCCCATTGGTGATTCTATGGTTACATAACTCAGGCCTCTATATGACCGAAGAGAGGTGACATTATTTTGAAGGCTGTCTAAAATGTTGTCGTTATTACCGTCACCTCCATTAGGATGAGCATTTTCCACATTATCACGGATGCCGTCATTGTCATCGTCAATGTCGGCGTTGTCACCCGTTCCATCTCCATCATTATCCAATGATTCGTTCGGGTCATTCGCAAAAGCATCATCTTCATCCGGGATTCCATCCTCATCACTATCTTTATTAACGCTATCATTCTCAATGTATATCATACGATTGAAAGACATGGCTTCAACTGATTTGGAGGAAACATCAATCATACTTTTTATTTCAACTGCAATATTTGAAGATGTTCCGGATTCACCTAAAACTTTCCATTGAATCGTAGCGAAGGTTTCTAGAGCACTTTGATCGGATCGGTTTTGAACTTGAAAAGCAGTAATTTGAGTTGAGCCAGATAAAAATGAGCCTTCATCAGCGAAGGTTTTACCATTAAATACGGATTGTGAAGGCACACTGACCTGGATAATTTGTAAAACGGTTGGATCATAATGCAAGATTATTGAATAGGCACCCATATCTGCATCCCAGGAAGAGAACTTCAACTCTGTCTCAAAAGTTCCATCTGTGGATGGAATTGGTTGAGGATTTTCTATAACAATCCAGACAGAACCAGCCTGCGCCCTGGAAATAACGAATAAACTTGCAAAAATAAAATACACGATGGCAAGAATACGTTTTATGTTCAGAAGGTTATACATGATTCTTCCTCCAGAAACCCTTTCGTCCAACATAGGGAATAAACGATTCCATATGCCAGTTTTTTTCATTCAAATTTTATATCGTCCACATAGATCGTTCCCGATTGATCTTTCCATTCAAAAATGATTTCCATTGAGTCCAGATGACTCAGGTCAACGCCCTGTTTGGCATAATGATCAAGAGGTAATCGGATGGTCTGCCATTCTTTTTTAATTTCAGGAAGATCTTTTGCTCTTAACGGAATGCGCTTTCCTGAATCGGCCAGATAAATATTGGGCGCCTCACCGCCGTTTTCACCGCGAATACGCATGGCAAAACTTTTAAACGGACGGGCATCAATACCGTTTAATCCTGCTTTCCATCCGGCATAAGAAAACCCTCCATTCTTTCCATAGTCCCGACCGATTGTTCCGCCATAAGAAATACGCAAAATAGTGTTGTTGATATCATCTGCGTCTTTCAAGCGGCTGGCTGATATTGCAGCAGCCCCGTTTTCTCGGATGGAAAAGTCTCCGCCAAGCAAGGACCAGTCAAAAGCCGATTCAAAATCTGTGACGGTTTTAAAGGGCTCACGTTCAAATTGCAGGTCATCAATCCGAATAGCACCCTTACCACTTCTGTCTTTATGCGTCATGGAAAAAAAGAGTACATCCGGCGAAGAAAAATCGGACAATCCCTTCAGTCCACTGAGCGGAATGCTTATTTTTCTCCAACCACTATCATCGGGTGCTGAAGCATATGGCTGCAACAATGTTTTGCCCTCAATTCCGTATCCGTTACGAATTCCAACAGATACGGGTGGAACCTTTCTGTCTGTGTGCAACCGAAAATTCAATGTTGAATAGTCGGATAAATTGAATCCAGCTATGGACGTCCAGTAGCCTCCATATGAGTCGGGTTTTGTGGTATCAAAGGTCAAAAGCAATGCACGATTTCTTTTATTAGATGCCACGGAGTCAGACTTCTTTGCTCCTTGGGCAACATCAATCAGGGAATCTTTGAAACAATTTGAGCCTGGTGTACTATATCCTCCAAAAGCCCCGCCAAGGCTGTTTTTGCTTTTCACTTCATTAAAGTCATCCACGAACAGCACGGGCTTATTTTCCTTCACAATACCGGGACCTGTAAGCTTAAAGTTGTCGATATAGTATGTTGCACCTCTGGGATTGTTGCCGAATTCCAGTTTCATGTAACCCCCGACTCTCCAGTTGGCCATCACGATCTCATCAACCTGTGTATGTCGAGTCTGCTGACGTAATAGATAGCACAGATCAACACTTGCTGTATGCCACTTATCATCCGGAATCACTCCCTCAATTGCTCCCATGTTTGCAATGTTGACATCCCGTTGACAATAGTCAACAGCATCTCCGGTGAAACGCAAATTGTACCATCGCCCATTAACTTTAAGGAAAAAATCAATCTTGGTTTGTGGCCCGATACGATAGTCAAAAACCATGGTTCCATATTCCCGAACATCAAACGTGCTGCTTATCACTGTTGAAGAAAAATTACCGCCGAAATTCTCATTTAAAAATTTCAGGCAAAATGAACCATCCGGCGTGGCCTTGTTATCTCGGGAAAGGGTCGCGCCAACGATCCTGTCCCGCGCCTTGAATGTTCCCATATCCTTTTCAAAGGCATTATCGACTAAAATCCCGGACTGAACAGGTTTTAAAGACAATAGGGGTTTTGAAGGATTTGGTACGGGTGAAGAGAGTTCTTCCTCCGGATTGTAGATCAGGGCATAGATTGCTTTAGGGGCCAGCAATTCTTGGATGTCTGTTTTTAAAATATGTGACTTCTCATCATAGACAGTTACAAGCAGGTTCCATTTATTCTGGCGAATGTCAAAACAACCAATCCCAATGTTTTTGGGATCTCGCTTTTCAAGCTCATCGTCTTTAGCAGTAAATTCCAGGGTCACATTCTTTATAAAATGGTCACCTGGTTCCCGGATTCGATAGACAGGGCCAATCAATTCAAGCTGTTTCGGTAGAGGGGGCGCATCTTCTCCAATATCCGAAAACGGCAATATAGTATAGATGCGAAATGGGTGTGTGAGAGATTGCTCTTGAAACCGCATTGTGACCCGGCGGTCTGGGCTAACGGCGATACCCGGCAGGCATTGAGCTATCACTCTCCCTACTTCGCATGTCACCCGGTCTTCGACAGTCTTTCCGTCTTTTCCCTCAACTACCAACCGAATCGTATAGATGCCGTTAAAGTCTGTGTCGTCCTCTGGCGGATGCCACGGCAGATGGCTCCAGTTTTTCAGGCCGGTGTTCCATGTGGCGAGATTGCCTTTTAGGTCAAGATCACCTTGCATAAAACGCATTTCCGCGATACCTACCTCGTTCTTCTCCTGAGGTGCTGAAGATTTCTCATTCAAAACCCACTGATTCGGTGACTTGCCTCGGCCATACTCCACCCGATACAACTTGAACTGTTTCCCGCCGGCAAAGCCGAAGATAGGAATATCAGATCGGAGAAGCGCATTACGAACAGGAACAACAATTTTAGCGGACAGTTTAGTATTTTGAAGTTTATAGGTATGCTCGTTAACTTCTGCAAAATTCAAATAATCTGGAATTTGGATAAAAGTGGGACAATTTCCCCCGCCCGTTAAAAGCTGAAGGACTCTTCTTATAAATTCAGCAATAGCCCATTTTTTAAAAGACTTATCACCAGGCTTAGGAACTTTAGGCCCTAAATTGGGAGGCTTTTCTTCGCTCCTAACTAATGGTGGAAACTTAATCCTCGGTAACCTTAAATCTCCTTTATATCCATATTGCCCACCAGGTCGGAACTTATTTTTTTGCATAGAGGTTATATACCCCCCTACAAATCCAATGACAATTATTTCATCCACTGGTCCTGTAATAACATCATCGATAATAAACCATAGTCCTAATGGATCGATATAATTAGGTGGACTATTATCTACATAAGAATACAAGTTGAGTCCTTCCATAATCCCTATCGGGTCTGATGCGATAAATCTACCCAAATCCGGGCAATACCACCTCGCCCTAACATAGTACAATTCTGCGTCCTCATCCCACCACATCCCTGTGAAACGTTGTGGTAACGGTCCAAGGTCTCCACTTCGTATATTTCCATAAACATCATATGAACATGTGGCTACCAGTCCGCCGCTATTGCTGGTTGTGCCGACTACACTTCCAAGACCATCCTGTTGAACCCAGTAGTTTGTTCCACCTGCAATTACAAGAACAACTTCGTTTATTGAAGCCCCATAGACAAAGCGCTTAACAATCTGGCCTGTAGAATCCATCTCGGCGATCAAGTCCAAGCCATCCCATATATACCGAATTTCCTGCCCTCCAACTGTCTTTGCCACAAGCCGTCCCTGATGATCGTATCGGTATTCGATATGAATGCCTCCTCGATCGATGCTCACCAACCGGTCATCCTCGTCCCACCCGTAACTGGTAACATCGCTTCCCAAAGTGCGTGTTGTTAGGTTACCATTCAAATCATATCCAAGGGTTTCGGTTCCTGCCTGCGTATACTGATCCAGTTCATTTGTCGTGTAATTGGTTACTGCGCCATCGTTCGCGACGCTGATGCGGTTCCCGACTTCATCAAATGTATAGCTCACCTCCCTGCTATCCGGATATTCGACATTGGTCAGTTGATATATATCGTCGTAAGAATAGCTGTGTACTCCTTCCAATGTTGTCATGGAGGTGCGGATACCAGCAGCATTATGTGTATATGCAAATCGGGATTGTACGGAATTTCCCGGCGAATAATTGATCAATAACGTCAGCCGGTCCAGATCATCATACTGATATGTTGTATACGTTCCGTTGCCGAGTGTTCGCCGTGTCCGGCGACCGGCGGCATCATATTGGTAAGACACAATGGTGTTATCATTTGTATCGGAAATCCTTATCAGACGATTTGCCGCATCATATTTATAATTAAGAGTAAAACCATCCGGATAGGCCATAAACCTTCTGTTACCTGCTGCATCGTAAGCATAGGATATATCATAGGATTCCGGCGCTTGCCTGCCCGTGACTTTCACTTTTGTTATACGGTGAACAGCATCACGCTCATATGCTTCAACAAGAGACGCATTTCCTCCGACAACTTCTTCAATGTTTGCAGGATATCCCGTTAAATCGTACAGAAAGTGCAGCTTTCTGCCAGAAGGATATATTTTCCACTCCAAGCGTCCAGTCACATCATAGGAAAATGTAATCCTTTCTCCCCGGCGATTGGTAAATGCCGTAACTTTCCCGGCAGCATCGTATTCATAGCCTTCATCTGAATGATCGGGATAGGTGCGATGCGTGAGTCGTCCTCGGGTATCACGGGTATGGGTGATCGCATGCCCTTTGGCATCAATCACACTCTCTAGACTGACTGACATATCATAAGAAAATTGTGTGGTATGGCTGAGTTGGTTCTGAATTGCGGTCACCTGGCCCTGACTGTTATATGAATATTGGGTTGTCTTGCCTGCGGCATCTTGAAACAAAGTCAGGTTGCCATTTGCGTCGTATCCATAATTCTCCTTGCTTGCATCAGGATAGGTTGTCCTTAAAAGGTTACCGTTTGTATCATAATTGAACGATGTGGTCTTGCCCAAGGGGTTTGTGATCCAGGCAGGCTTATTGAAACGCAGGTCATATCCATATTGAATGACTTCTCCTATAGAATTGGTTATTTGAGATACATTGCCGAATTCATCATAGCCTAATTGGGTAACATGAGCCAATGGATCGATGGTTTGTGTCAGGTTCGCCGAGGTATCGTACTGCATCTGGGTTTGAGCGCCATCCGGATCAACGGTCAATGTAGGCTGCCCCTGATCGTTCACCCGAGTTATGGATTCTCCTCCCAAGGCATCGGTGATATGAGTAGTGCCATCGGCATCATAGCGGTAAACAACAGGATTCGCTCCCCAGGTACCGGTCTGGCGGATAAGGCGAGCCTGAGAATCTAACTCATAGTGGTTGTAAGTACCGTCGGGATAAGCTACCGACAGCAGCCGGTAATTCATAATATTGCTTTGACCTAAGCTATAGGTATACGCTGTCACTCCTCCGGCAGGATCGGTCACTTTGGTCAGAACAGGTTCGGTAGAATTGTATTCATAGGTTGTTATCCGGTTGGCATGGTCTCGTAACCGAATGATTCTTCCACTGGAATTATATGTAAGAAAAAAAGAATCTCCGCAGGAATGGCGAATCTCCACAAGGTGCTTGGATGAATTATAAATGGCGCTTATCCGATTTCCATTCACATCTTCCAAATAATCAAAACGAAGATCAGAACTGAAATGGTATACGAGGCCGTCTTTTTCTCTGAGTTGAAACGTCCCGTCGGAGTCTCGACTCAATGACCCATAATCACCGGGTGACGAAGTGTATGTGCCATCTGCCTGGCTCTCAAAGAATCGACTGATTCCATTGCCGGTGTGGAATTCAATGCGTCCATCCGTGTACTCACTGAGGAACATGTCAAAATTATACCACCATCCTCTACCAAGAGGACCTAAATATGGGAAATAGGCAGAGTCATTATTGATGATGCGTCTGAAAACCAGTGGGATCCCTGGGCTAGGGCAAATAGCATCAACTGTTTCAGCAAAAAGATGCGGTTCAAAGTTACGGTTCTCTAATTGGATGACTCCTGTTAACGGGATCGGATCATCCGCTCGCGCTAGTATGTTGAATGGAGCATAAGCGGTTAGAAAACACAATGGGCAGACCAAAAAGATAATTGCTGCTCGTATATTCATTGACTATATATTCCTTATAATTTGGTTGCTTGAGTTAGTTGCTTGTTGCTTTGCTAAGTTGGACTGTAATTTTATAGTCCGATACCGCATCTAATCCCCCTGTATCCCAATGATAGAAAAGTGAACGGCCATTATGCTCAAACGTGAGGGGTCGATCGCCGGAATCATAACCGCTGCTTTCTGAAGTAATTCGGACTGTTCCGCCTTTAATATTAAAGGGAAAAAATTTTTCAAACACTTCAATTCGAATCATGTTTCCAATCTGGAGTTTGTCGGAACGTCCATGTCTGGGTGCAACAACCACGATACGAGTTTCGCCGGTAATCCATTTGGCAATGATAAAAGCATCCTCCATATCCACCTTTCCGTCCTGTGTGGCATCCGCATCCACTGGATGAGGAAGAGACAAAATCTGGTTGGCGACAAACCTGGCTATCAGTCGCGCATCTTCCATGTCGACCGAGTTGTTGCCATCCGCATCTCCTGGGAGAGTATATCCTGTGAGAGGAAACAGAAAGCAAAACAACAAAACACTTACGATTATATACGGAATTTTATTGCTCATCGTTCCTCCCTCTAAAAATGGAAAGCCAGAAAATAAAGCGAAAAACCCTGGATACCCAAAAATCCCATACCCATACATCCAAAAGCCAACAGTACAAAAAAGAGCGGTATTGTCACCAGAACCGATACCGCCTTACTGTCCCATCCAAAACGGGCAATCACCGGGCTTAAAATGAGACATGAAGAGATTGTTAAAAGTGCGAAATTCATGGTCTTGAAAGAGAAGTACGTCAAGGTAAGGCCTAATAACCATTCAAGATGAAATATAAGAGGATGATTTGAATTTAACTGTTTAAGGGATCTTCCACCTTCACAGCCCCATAAAGATATACAACCGTCTGTTTTATCACCGGTTGTATGGAAAACAGCCTTTCTTGTGAAAAGATAGCTCACAATACCGCACATACAGACAAGGATAAGGGAAATATAAGGAACAGCAGACTTGAACAGGAGTGTAATTATTTTTCCCGGGCGAGAAAAAATGGAACCAAAGTAGCAGAAAACAGGAGAGAACATGCCGATAAGGGTGATTAGATAAAAGTCAAAAGTCCATACTTTTTCAAACCTTGGCTCCATGAAATAAGCAGACATCAGATTAAAAGTCTGGCCAAAAAGCGTTATGGATAATGTGTGTTTTTCTGCAAGCAACATGGGGAGAACCGCATTTGCTATGAAGATGTATAAAAGAAAAATGGCTGGAATAAACAGGATGAAAGTTGACATTGATACATCCAGCTTTTCAGCAAAGGTTACACGTTTTGACAGGATAAAGGGTAAGAACTCATACTGCAAATATTCACAGGCACCCTGGACCCATTTTTCATGCCGCTTTCTGAATTGATAATACGTTTCCGGAAAATCTTCATAGCAAGTCACTTCTCTAACAAAATAACCGCGATAGCCAAGCTGCCTGATGCGTGTTGAAAAGGCCAAATCTTCAGAAACGATTTCAGGGAAGCCGCCTACTTTTTCCCATACATGCCGCCGGATTACAGCTCCATGTCCGTAAAAAATAACAAACCCATGATGATTTCTGGGAGGTTGATACACATCCCAGTGAAAATTAATACCTACGGACAGATCCTTGGCGAATTTTGATGGTTGCTGTGGATTTTGCTCGTGATGTGCCTGAACAAAGGCGATAGTTTCATCCTGGCCAAAATAAGGTATGAGTTTATTTAGAAAGTCAGATGGGATTACTTCATCTGCATCGATAACAGCAAAATATTCGTGTCCGTTTGCATGGTTTCTAAGGGCATTATTCAAATTTCCAGCCTTATAACCGCGTCTGTCATCTCTTCTAATAACAGTCGTTTGTTGGGTATAGGCGTGATGAAAATGATCGATCTTTGCCTTAAAAGTTTCATCTGTGCTGTCATCAAGAATATAGACGTGAAAATTGGGATAGGATTGTTTGACACAGGATAAAACAGCCTTTTTTTGAAAGTCATTTCTTGTCGTGTAAAGAATGGCGACACTTGGGAAATGAGCTATTTTATCAGGAGCGAATTGTTTTTTTGGAAAAATTTTGTAAACCAAAAAGAAAAAATGAAATATCCCGTATAGCCAAAATATGTTGAGAAAGAATACAAAAATGACAAAAAAGGTTTTAGTTGTGAAAGAATCTGTTTCGTTTAAAATAGCGAAAAGTTTGGGATTAAAATATATAAGACAGAATACCCAGCAAAGGATAATCCCTAAATAAATCCGATTGCTTTTTTTTATCCTTTGTCTCACAGTTCCAAAGTCCTTTGTATTGGCGATAACCCTTTTTAAAAAATATGATTTTTTAAGTGCCATACTGAGGAAATAATTAAAAGAAACGCTTTTCTGTTAATCATTTTTCAAAAGTAATCTCGTCGATCAATATTGCTCCTTTTCCACTATCAAAGGCATTTTCAAAATTAATAGACAGCATATTCACATCACCCCAGTCGTCTATCGCTCCAAACCATTTTAGAGGAATGTTCACTTTCTGCCATTCCGTGGTAACACCATTTTTCAGTACTCGGTTAATAAGGATCTTTTTTTCATAAGTTGAATTTACGCTGCCCCTTAGACCAACCTTAAATTTTTCTCCACCTTTTAATCCTTTCACATAGAAGGACAGGTGGCCATGGTTTTCGATATTAAGATGTTTAAGGTCAGTCCAGTAGCCTCCATAAGCGCCTGCTTTTGATGTATCCCATTCGATGTAAAGAGCATATTCGCTTGTAACTTGAATATCTTTTTCCTTGTTCTGAAAAAAAAACAAATAACAGCGGCCAAGGCTTTTCGGATCCGAAAATGCACCAAAGTCTCCATCACGTGAATTTTTTTTCCCTGGTTTCTCAAAATTATCAACAATGACATTATGTGTTTGAACTTGAGCATGAACAACACCCGTGAAATTAATAAACACTAACAAAAATATGGCTATCATTAGTCTAAATAGAAAAAGATTCATGCTTTTGCAATCCAAATTATTCCATCAAGTTCTTCGATGCTTTATCACGTCATTAGTAATAAAACTAACTTTTCACCTAACACTCTTTTGGCAATATCCAATATTAAAACAAATAATTATTTCGCAATGATTTCATTTCAAGCTAACTGTGTAGAATTGGCTTTAATATAGATATGCTATGTAGGGTTGTTAGGCAATTTTTATGGCATGTATAAACTTTGATTAGTATAAAACATAATTTATCTAAAAAGTAAATGTTAATTTTTTAGTAGAAAATACTTGTGCCAATTACGTATTGACTGGTAGCTGATACATCAGAACTTTTTTATAATGTCCATCGAAGTGTAAAAAAAAGAGAATATAAGCTTCCTGCGATTTAGCCAACCGATCTAACGAAATCAGACGAATTGGTTTTCATGTGATCTTTTCCAGCCATACGTAACAAGTCTTGTTTTTTTAGGGCGACCTTAAATTTATACGATCTATCCAATAACCAATGCATTGTTC
>PNOB01000137.1 GCA_013824585.1 Desulfobacterium sp.
ATTTCTCCCTGAATCATAGTCTTCGGAATTTGTACACACATTATTTTTCAAGTTATAAAAATGCTGTAAGTGATGAATTCTCATTTCTGTTTTATAATTCAAAAATTGTCTTGACAACTTTACAAATATATTTTACATCTAAAACAACAGAGAAGGTTTGAATCGGATCGAATACAGTTACAAATGATAAGATTCCAATCAAATAAAAACATAAGGGGATTGAAAACATGCTGAATCCGGAATCACCTGTTCCGTTGTATCATCAGCTTGCGGATATTTTGCTGGAAAAAATCAGATCCGGCGAATATCCGGCTGGAGTTAAGATTCAGTCAGAGCATGATCTGGCCCAAACATATGGCATTGGCAGGCCAACCGCGAGACAGGCAACCGATCTGCTGGTTCGGAAGAATATCCTGGTTCGGAAGAGAGGGGCGGGAACGTTTGTTATGGATCAACGCAAAGAGGTTGACCTGTTCTCCCTGGGCGGTACCATCTCTTCCTTTCGGGAAAAGGGAATCATGCTTCAGACCTCCATTGTCCACGGGATTCAGCTTACAGATATTTTCGAAGATACGGAAAACCCTTTTTCTCGTGGGAAAGCATATTTTTTGTCCAGACTAAGCCGGGTATCTGAAAATCCGGTGCTGATCGAGGATATTTATCTTCATCCCACATTGTTTCTGGGTATTGAACGGTTTGATATAGAAGGCCGTTCCTTGTCCCAGGTTGTAGCGGAAAAGTTTTATTTAACGCCGGTTCGTGGGAATCAGAATTTCCGCATTGGCTTTATTGCCGGAGATCGGGCCGGATTGCTGAATGTCAGCAAAAAAACACCGATTCTTGTTGTAAAAAGGTTTCTTCATTTTCCGCAGATTGAAAACGGGATCTATGCAGAGATTTACTGCCGTACAGATCAGTTTGTTTTTTCCCAGACCATCGGAGGGATTCAAAATGGATAGTCGAGGATATTATAATGGATTCGGGGGGGCGTTTATTCCAGAAATTCTGGTTTCAACATTTGAGGAGTTGTCAAAGGCATTTCAAGAGGTGAAAAATGATCCTGGCTTCTGGCAGGAATACAAGGAGATCATGTCTTCCTATTCATGCCGGCCAACCCCGCTGACCTTTGCCGGGAATCTGACCCGGCATTTTGGTGGAGCCAGAATCTACATTAAACGGGAGGATTTGAATCATACTGGTGCGCATAAGGCAAACAATGTAATGGGTCAGGGGCTTCTGGTTCAGAGAATGGGGAAGAAGCGGGTGATTGCCGAAACCGGCGCCGGGCAGCACGGGGTTGCAACAGCCACAATGGCAGCCCGTTTCGGGTTTGAATGCACTATTTACATGGGCGAAGTGGATGTCGCCCGCCAACGGCCCAACGTGTTCTGGATGGAGAGGCTGGGAGCGAAAGTGGTTGCTGTAAAGGATGGAACCCGAATTTTAAAGGATGCTATCAATGAAGCTTTCCGGGATTGGGTGACCAACATGGATACCACCCATTATGTTCTGGGCACAGCCTGCGGCCCTCATCCATTTCCAGAAATGGTAACCTATTTTCAGTCCATCATTGGAAAAGAAGCGCGGAAACAGATTCTGTCTCTGGAAGGAAAGCTTCCGGCAAGAGTGTACGCCTGTGTAGGTGGCGGTTCCAATGCAATGGGTATATTCAGCGGGTTTATGGATGATCCTGTTGAACTTGTGGGGGTTGAAGCAGGCGGTAAAGGGCTGGACTCTGGTCGGCATGCATCCAGGCTTTGCTCAAAAGATGCCAGCATCGGGGTTGCTCAGGGATACAAAACCTATTTTCTCCAGGATTCGGACGGTCAGATGAAAGAAACTCATAGTATTGCCGCTGGATTGGACTATGTGGGTGTTTCCCCGATTCTATCCCATCTGAAGGAAACCGGCAGGGTAAGGTTTGAAGCAGCCACGGATAAAGAGGTTGTAGAAGCCTTGTCCCTGACCATCCGAAAAGAGGGTTTGATTCCTGCCCTGGAGTCTTCCCATGCCTTTGCCCGGGCATATCAGGAGGCGCCCTGTCTTTCACAGCAGGATATTATTATCATTAATCAATCCGGAAGAGGAGATAAGGATATTTTTACAATTGCAGATGCCTTTTCCGATCCAGGCTGGAAGGAATTTATTATTCAAAAAGCGGAGGAGTATAATGCTTGAATCCTGTATACGAAAAAAACGCCAGGAAAAAGAGATCCTGCTCATGACCCATATTGTGATCGGTTATCCATCATTTGAAGATTCCTTTCAAATCGTCAAGGAGATGGTGGAGGCTGGGGTTGATCTGATGGAACTTCAGATTCCCTTTTCTGAACCCATTGCAGACGGTCCGGTAATCCTTAAGGCCAACCAGAAGTCACTGGCGAACGGTTCCACGGTTCAGCATTGTGTGGATTTCGCAAAGCAGGTGGTCAGATCCTTTGATATTCCGTTTCTGTTCATGACCTATTACAATATTCTGTTCAAATATGGAATCAGATCGTTTGCATCCATGATGTCGGATATTGGTCTGCACGGAGTGATTGTGCCGGATCTTCCCCCTGAGGAAGGAGAAGAGTATCTGCAGGCAATGGGAGAGAAAAACCTTGCGCCGATTTTTATTTTTACTCCCAACACTTCAGATGAACGGATGAAAAAGATTGCTGCCTGCGGGAATGGTTTTATCTATTGCGTGGCCCGAAAAGGCGTTACCGGAAGTGAGACAACGTTTACTTCTGAATTTCATGACTATCTAGAAAGATGCAGGAATGCCACAACACTTCCTCTTGCCCTTGGTTTTGGTGTAAAAGACAAGGCCGATGTTGATTTCTTAACCGGAAAAGTGGATATCGCCGTAATCGGTTCCGAGACCATTCGTCTGGTTGATCAGAAGGGTGTCGAAGCAGTAGGAGATTTTGTCCGCGGGCTCCGGTAGAGATCGGTTTTTATAAATATACCGATTGAATGGGCCTGATTACGAATGATTTTTTCCAGACGAAACCCATATTGGTTATCTGTTTTGGGCATTTTGTTGTTTCGAAGTTGAAAGATTACGATATCATAATTGGAGGCTTCGGCTTTTTCCAGTGCTATCATTAAAGATGTTTTTTCATCATCCCGATAGTTTGATTTCATCATATTGGAAGGAGGCGTCCATCCATATTTATGAAAATAAAAGGAAAAGAAATAGGGAGAATTCATTCCGGAAAAAAGGATTATACTGGATTTGTGATTTTTCTTCAGCCATTGAATCGTTTCCGGGTATGGATAAGAATGCTCAGAAGTATCCACAAGATAATTTCCCCACAAGGGTATTCTGGTTCCATCCATATGGATGGGAGATAATCGGATGTTTGAAATGATGGCGATCAGTATCAAAGAACAGACCAGTATTTTTTTATGCCGCAGATCATATAACAATTCTTTGGATATGGAAATAATCAATGGCAGGCTGAAAAGATTGAACCGGCTATACCCGGAATAGATGGTATTTTCTATGGCATAAAATAATGAATATGCGATGATGGTTGAGAGGGCAAATGACAGGGCTAAAAACTGACGTTTTTTGACAAACAATAAGCACCCTGCAACAAACAGAATCAGAAAAAATCCGAACTGATCGAAAAAGGATTGCAATATAACCGGATAAATTTCAAATTTCGTCAGGTTGATGATTTCAAAAGAAGTGTTTCGGCTTGTTCCGTAGTAAGATCGATACAGTAGATATATGAACACCGGAAGCAGTGTGCATAATCCAATGGACAACTCCCTGAACCCGTTTGACAGAAAATTTTTTTTGCAACGGATGGTAAGACACAGCTGATTGGCAATTCTGAAAATCATGAAGAGAAGAAGGAACAGCAGGGTTGTTTCCTTGATGAACCCCAGGGTGATCAAGGCATACCATGCAGGCTGCTGTTTCAATTTTTGAAAATCATCATTCAGCAGCGCCTCCATCTGAAAGCATACAATCATTATGAGGACCACAGCCGGCATCTCCAGGTAAACAACAGATGAATAATAATAAACAAGGGGCATTGTTCCGATGGCAATACCAAACATCAGATTCAAAATACGATCTGGAAATGGCCGATAGCGTTGAGAAAGCCATGCAAGGAGGATTGCGGAGACAAAAGGAGCGACTCTATAAGAAATTTCAATATATAAATTGTCAAAGAAATTTACAATGATCGGAACGATAACCTGAAATGTTCTGGAGAAGAAGGGATAACGGAGAATTGTGGAATGGGATGCCTGTTCGGAAGCTCCGAACAAAATAAAGTAGAACAGGACACCCGTCCCAAAAATTATATAATATTTTGATTTGCGGAAAGCCGTGAAAAGAAAAAGTCCCGTCAACAGAATAAAAGGAATGTGAAAATTAACGGTGGCTGTGACTTTTCTCGCAAAATCCAGAATCACTATGATATGGTAATCTTCATCTCCACGCATAGGGATGGCCGATATAAGTGTACGGTGATTCAATAACAGCAAAATCAGGAAAAGGACGAGAAAGGAGATGAAATCATAGTTGTTTAGTCTGACTTGCAAATCACCGCTTGAATAGTATGCAAAGAACAATGCCATTCCAATCGTTACGACCAGGAGCAGTAATCGAATAAACAGTGAAGGGTGAATTGTCCAGTAAGGTCCAGCAATATACGCGAGGGAAAAAATACAGAAAAGGGATGAACCCGTGAATTGTCGTGGAAAAGTAATCATATGATAAAAGTCTTTTTTCATAAAAGTCTATTTTGTTAGATGGAAATTCCAAAGAAAAGCCGATACGATGGTATATCTCCTAACGTGTCTATGTCTGTTAACGGAAACGCGCATTTTATATAGGCATGGCTCTGTCGATCCGGCCAGATGTAAAAAAAGATCCGGTACGATGTCTCAAGTGACACAGGTGCATGGGATTCGATACCGTAGTAAAAATATTCCATGATACCGGCTTCCAGTTTTATGCCCAGATGCATACGCTCAATCTGTTGAGTCGCATCCTGAATCCGGATAAACGGATTGATCCGGAGCTCTCCATAGGTCCGAAGAAGTCTTCTGGTTTGAATTTCTCCGGGATATCCGGAAAATGTGCTTTGACTTCCAATCAGATCGTACATATACAGCGATACCTTGTTGTTTTCAATACCTCCAAGATATGTGAATCCGTCCATACCAAAACCAAGGGAGATTTTTCCCTGCCAGAATGTATTCCGTTGATGAGCACCCAGGCGGAATTTATACACCGGACTTTTCTCAGCATAATACATCTCATAATCCTGAAAGGTGATATCCGGGTATCGGTTGATCAGGCAGTCCATACCACCGTTTGCAGAGAAAAAAGGCTGCCCTATTCTGCCGGGACTGAAGCTGGAAACATTTTCAATATGCTGCCAGTCCAGACTCATGATATTTCCCCGATGCAGTGTTCCCCAGTCCGTAGAATCAGTGAAGAAGTACGGAACAGAATATTTATATTCATACCGGGATTCTGATTCGAGTATTCGATGACGATAGGTAAGCCATACATAGTCGTAATGGGAAAGCTGGTAATCCAATATGGTGGTCAGGTTATACTCATCATACAGATCGGCCTGATAACTGAAATTATTTTCATATTCATGAATGATCTTATTGCAGGAAACGGTTTCCGAGAGCCTGAACTGCCACAGAGCCGCCTGCATCCAGATATTTCCGGTGGGGTATACCTGGTCAAAGGTGTTTGAAAATGTTTTGTTGGCAGTTCCTTTCAGATTCATGGAGAAATTGCCAGGGGCATTTCTGCCAAAAAGAGATACACTCGTAGACATGGTAGGCGTGGTCAGGGGTATGGTTGATTCTGTTTCTTCCAGGCCAATAAAGGCAGATACAGATGGGGTGGCGGTAACAAAGGCAAATGATTTTTTAGAAGGATCTGTCTGGTTTTCAGGCGATTGTATCGGATGAGGGTTGTCATTGAATTGCGGATAGGCCCGAACATCAACTACTGATAATTTGGAAAAGGGCTGATGCAGTTGAAAAATCCGGTTGTGCCCATTTTGAAAAACCGAGCAAAAAACAGTCGGCTCATTGTTATGAAATTCGATGGTTGGAAACCGGACGCCTCCAAGGACATGGGTAATCTGAAACCATTGAAATTTGTTTTCCTTCAGATCGCACCAATAGAGCTGGGGAGATCCGGAGATTGTACTGACAAATAACAATCGATTACTGGTTGCGGCAATACAGTCCGTGATATCGGCGCCCATGTTTTCCCATATCCGTTCAAGCCTTCCATTTTTCAGGATGGCAGCGGTTTTCTGGTTTTCCTCTGCCAGAGATAAAAATAGGAGATCAGGCGTTATCATGGAAACATGATGGACAGCCGTATGATAGGGAAAGGTGATCAAGGGAACGGACAAGCCTTTTTCCGGTTTCAGAACAAGGGTTGTTTCACCATTTTTATATTCTGCATAGACCAGGGTTTTGTTCTGTACATCAAAGGCCATGCATCTTTTTCCATATGTGATCTGCTGTATCCGGCCTTTTGGGTCCATCATGAAAATATCAAAATTCGAAACACCGGCATCATGGTTGTAAATGGAACGGTTAAACCAGATATCCCCGGTGGTTGTATCCTGTTTCAGGATCATGCCGGTATCCTTGATCACCTGCTGAATCTCTTTTCGATCGTCTGTCATTTCAAACAGGTCGAACCGATGATAATCATGCCTCCAGTTTGCAATCACAAACTTCCCGCCACCGGCAGATCGTATTTCTGTGTTAAGCGGCCGCTGGTTATCGGGGAATAAGGCTGTTCCGTTGATCGTATTTTCTGGCTTCGGAGAGTATTTTTTGTCAAGATCTGCCATCCATTCCAGATATAATGCATTCATGGATTTTCCATAATACATCTCAAATCCTTTTTGAAAACCCATGGCCCGAACATGATAGCATAATGTTTTAATGGATCGGTCAGGGTAGTTTTTTTTCAGGTACAACATCAGATGAAAGCCCTGGTTGTATACCAGCTCATTTTCTCTGGAGGTGCCTTCGAAACGCTCCATCTGATCCAGGGTCAGCAATTTTCCGTTCAGAAATGCATCCTGCAGAAGCATCTCCCGGTACAGGTCAAAAGAATCGGATTTCATTTGATATGAGGCCATCTGTGCAATGCCCTCCGTAAACCATGATGGAAGGCGATTATGCCGGTAATGGATATTGAAGTCCCCTTCCTGCCCGCTTCCATCGGAGTTCAGGCCCAGCCCAAAAGAGAATAGGATCGGCAATTGCATTATCCGGAGCGAATATGCATGGCCGAGCTCATGCGCCAGGACATTTTTAAGCCATTCAGAATCTCCCCGCCACAATTGATCGGTTTTCCGGCAGTCAATGATGACGAGGGGTATATCGCGATAGGATTCTCCCTGCGAATCATCATGGTGATCCTGAAGAACAATTGCTATCCTGGTTTTGACAATTTCTTCACCAAAATAGTCTGCAAATGTTGTTGCGATCTGTTCTGTGATCACTTTTGTTTCAGATAGAAGGTAGCGTGTTTTTTCATTGTATGAGATTAAAAAATGTTCGGTTTCCGTATGTTGCCATTGGTTGGATGGGTAGCCCCAGGCAATACCCGGTAAAAAAAAAATAATGGATAACAGAAAAATGTTTCGTCTATACTCAGGGAAAGTTAAAATATATGCTCCTATCCAGGTTCAGGGCCTGAGGTCTGAAGGGAATTCTGACTGCTTTATCATTGTTGAAGGAAAAGTCAATGTTCCATATCCTGAGTTTGTCATGGATCAGACGGGTTCTGTATGAGTTTTAATTCAACACAATCCTTCCATGACAATGATAAATTTTGGATTGCCAAAGAACCGGCAGACTGTTGAATATTTGACAGATGGTATATGGGGGATTTTGTATGCTATTATGTTGAAATAATTTGGCATCGATTGCATCTGAGTGCTTGGCATGATAGGTGCATTGTTTCTATGGTGGTTATATCCCTAACATAATTTTAAAAAAACCCCAAAAAGTTCCATTAGAAAAAAGCGTAAAATTGCCGGTAGCGTCTTGGTAAAGATAGTGGTCTGGTATGACAACATTCATTTCTTGGACCGGCAAAGAGACTTTCCTTACAGAAAAAAGCAGGCAAACAAAAGTTCATGAAACTAAGGAGGCTGAAAATGGTAAAGGTTCGGAAGGGTCACTTTGAAAACAAAAAAAAGATCTCTCAGATATTTGAAGATGCCGTGAATGAATCAGATGACGAAAAAGACATATGCCGGTCAGCACTTGGTGTGGATATCGGAACTTCAAAAACGGTTTTTGCAAAAAATGGGAATGGAAATGGCGGCAAAGATTATTTTTCCCAGCGTAATGCGTTCATTGAGGTCGAGTACTCAAAATTTACGGAAAAAATATTGCAGCAGAATGATATCTGTCATTATCGACTCAAGGATTCAATCGTTGTTTATGGAGATGGCGCAGAAATTTTTGCCAATACTCTGAATAAAGAGACAAGGCGTCCGTTGAAAAATGGTCTTCTGAACGCCAATGAAGTAAATGCCGTTGAGATTATTAAGGGGATTCTGGATGACCTGATTCCGGATCCGGAAGAAAAAAATGCTCCGCTTTGTTTTTCCATTCCTGCAGCACCCAAAAAAGCAGAGAGTGATATCATTTACCATGAAGCCATTATAAAGCGATTGCTGGATGACAAAGGCTTTAAATCAAAAAGTATCAATGAAGGCATGGCAGTTGTTTTTTCAGAGCTTGAAAAAGAAAACTTTACCGGATTTGGCATCAGTGCTGGTGGCGGTATGTGCAATGTCTGCCTGTCCTTTCTTTCCATACCGCACATCTCCTTCAGCATCAGTAAAGGTGGTGATTATATTGATGAGGCAGTATCTTCTGTTACACGGGAAGTGGGCACCCGGGTTCGATCCATCAAGGAAAACAAGTTGAACCTCCTGAATACACCGGAAAATGAGATAGAAGATGCGCTTCATATTTATTACGATGATTTAATTCGTGAACTTGTTATGACCATGAAAAAAAGTATCGAAGAAACCTCCAGAATTCCCAAGTTAAGTTCACCACTTCCCATAGTGTTAAGCGGAGGAACAGCGAAACCAAAAGGATTTAAAGAGCGGTTTGAAAAATTTCTCAATCAGGTTGAATTCCCTGTTGAGATCAGTGAAATCAGAATGGCCAGGGATCCATTGAATGCAACAGCCAATGGTGCCCTTATCGCGGCAATGTATCAAGGTTGATTGTATTTGATGTCATGCAGTCTTCTGAGCCAAAAGAGCTGCCACCTGAAAGCTATCGAAAAAAAATTGAAGCAGTGGCTTGTTCAATTTCAGATCCAGTTCAGAAACTCCGATTTTTGAAACGAGCCATTGATGAATATCCGGAGGAAAGCGGGTCTGGAAGAGATGACATATCATCTGATACATCAAGCAATTTCTCAGAGAGCCGGAAGAAGTATGGGTCAGGTGGAGAGAATGCAGTAAAGGACTTGAAAACGGTCCACAGGGCTCCGGAAACGCGTACCGGAAGATTCCGAGTTTCTGCCTATTTTATGGCTCTGGGGTTATTTCTGATTTTCTTATTTGGTGGAGGGATGCTGGTATTTCCATTCAAGGGAGCGCATAAAAATCATCAGAAGGAGTATTTGCAACATATAAAAGAGCCCCAGGTATCCCATGCGGTTCACTATCCGGCATTCATGCAGGTGAAGGAAGCAGAATCACTTCCGCCTGTTGAAAAAAAGGATCTGTCTCGGGAAATTCCAAAATACCTGGACAAGTTGATCTGGATGGTCGAGAAATCGGATGATTCAGAGTATTACAGCAATCGATTAAAAATCAATACAACAAAGACCATAGAAAATATTCCAAGGGGTTATTATCTGTTTAAAAAAGGAGATGGAAAACTCTTGCAGCCAGGAGTTTTTACAAACCAGATAAAAGGTATTCTCTATCACGCATCGGAAAGTGATATTTTTGCCTACCGTCCTGAAATGACACAATCCATAAAGGAATACAGTCGACTGTTGATCCGGTATCTGAATAAGAAAAAAGCCTATCACTATTTTATTGACCGTTTTGGAAAAATCTATCGGCTTATCCAGGATGATCATGCGGCATTTCACAGTGGAAATTCTATTTGGGCAGATGATGAATTTTTATACCTTGACCTGAACCATGCATTTATCGGAATCTGTTTTGAAGGCAGGGATTTTGAGGCCATTAAGCCTTCCGATACCTCTGTGCAACATGAAAACCAACCGAACATTGTTCCGATGGAGCAATCTTCCATAAACGAGGCTCAATTAATATCCGGAAAGGAATTGACAGATTGGCTTCGGGTGAAATATAAAATACCACAGAACAATTGCGTCCCGCATGGGCTGGCATCTGTTAATCCGTATGACCGGTTGATTGGTCATCATCTTGATCTGTCACATGGATTTCCTTTTGACTTTTTTGAGATCAGTAATAAATATGAAGAACCAATACCGGCCATAACCGAATTCGGCTTTACATATGACAATTATTTTGTTGAGATTTTTCAGGGAAAATTATGGTCGGGAATAGCGGCAGCTGAAAAAATTATCACCATGCGTGCCAATGGAAAACTCATGAGTGTTGTGGATTACCGAAAAATATTGAATGGGAAATTCAAACAGATTTTTACATGGATGAAAGACAAAACCGCTGTGAGAAGCCAGGGTCTGCCAACGGCAGATCAACCAGGAACTTAGTCAGATACTTTTGGGGTGAAAAAAAAAGAATCGATTCTATCAAACAGGTATTACTATGGCTCATTACATACTGAAAAGCAAGGCCGGTAAATTTGGACTAGGTGCAGTAATCGTTTTCATTTTCATTAT
>PNOB01000138.1 GCA_013824585.1 Desulfobacterium sp.
ATGAAAATCGCAAAAGAACAAATTGCTCCCCAAGCTTCAGAATCTGATCGAGAGAGTATTTTTCCTTGGAACGCCATACGTGCAATAGGGAAAGCCGAGTTACCCGCTTTGGTTCTTTCCGAAAAAAAAGATGGCATAGGAGAAGGACGGGTCAGTTTTGCATCAGTTGTACAGGAGATTGCCAAAGCCTGTGCCTCAACCGCTCTCATATTTACATCTCATGTGGTCTTTACAAAGGCAATCGAAGTTGCAGGTAATGATTATTTGAAAAGAAAGTGGTTACCAGATTTATCAAGATGCAAAACTCTCGGGGCTGTTGCCGTCCACGAGCAGGATTCCGGCAGTAATGCTGGCGCTATTTCCACCAAGGCAAGAAAAGATGGCAACTCCTATATTGTAAATGGCTCCAAATTCTTTATCACCTCTGGAGGCGAAGCTAATGTCTACTTGGTTCTAGTGAGGACAGACCCTGAAAAAGGTACTCAGGGGATGAGTACACTTCTCATTGAAAAAGATACTCCAGGCCTCTCATTTGGTCGGCCTGAGGAAAAAATGGGCTTAAAAAGCATATCCTCAAGAGAAATGATTTTTAATGACTGCCGGATTCCTGCTGAAAATCTTATCGGTGATGAAGGCGGGGGGCTCCAAGTAATTGGCCAATCGCTTATTGGATGGGGTTTTTATGGAGCGGCAGCTATTTCCATAGGAATAGCAAAAGCAGCTTTAGATAAAGCCGTTAAACACGCAAGTGAAAGAACCATAGCAGGCCAACCCATTGGAATCCATCAAGGGGTTCAGTTTTTACTTTCCGACATGATTCTCGGAAGCGAGACGGCAGAGGTCTATCTCAATGCGTGTGCCTCTGAAGCGGATGCAGAGTCAAGCACAGCTGCCCTAAATGGATTCAAAGCAAAATTATATGCATCCGAAATGGCTGTTGAGGTCACCAATAAGGCGATACAGGTGATGGGAGGCCATGGCTACTGTCGAGACTATGTTGTTGAACGTCTTTTCAGAGATGCTCGGGGTCTAACCCTTCATTTTAAAACCTCAGAATGGCTTAGACAGGATATTGCCAAAGCTACACTGAAAATATAAGGCACTCCAGTTTCTGCACTACGCATTGCAGCCGGTGGGCTAAGTAGTGAATGAGGTCAATTCAAAACAAAAGGAGGTGAGACAAATGACCGAAACAAAACAAGTACAAATTGATGAGAAGAAAAAAAGCGGTTGTGGTTGCGGGTGTATTGGTGACACTAAAAAAGAAGCCAAAGAACCGAAGTCAAAAGTCGAGAAATCCAAAAAGTAAAATTACTAATTTCGCCGGGGCGACAGAGCTTGTGCTCCAACACCCCGGCACCTTATTTTTGCACTTGTTTCTGCACATTTCAGTTTCATATGGCAATTGCCTTAAATCAACTTATATACAGGCCATAGAATTGGCCATGGATGATGATACTTTGCGCATTATTGCTTATGAATCAGTTTGGACTACAAGCCAAAAAAAATAGATTAATTGATTATTCTGTTTTTACCTTGGCTGAAAAATCGTGTTTTTAACAAATAGATTTTCGTTTATACAATCCTTGTGATTTGTTTCTCAGATAATCGAAAAAAAACTCATCAAAAAATCTGTTGTTGATCGTTGGTCACACATTTTTTTACCTATAAATCCGGTAAACAGATTTCCTGATTGATTTCTCCAATCTTACAGAATGTGGGTGTGAAAATAATGATATCATGATCCGTGTTGACATATGAACAGCTTTCACATATGTTCATCTATAAAAAAAGCAATAGGTTATCATACGTATCATGAGGGCAGGCTGAAGGGCACGGCTGTCCATACTTGCACGGTTCATATCTCTGTATATACACTCAAGAGGGAATGGTTATGATAACACATGTTGCTGTCCATGTTGAACCTTACAATAACCACAATCATTTATTTTTGATCCAGGTCAAGGTTTTTCTTTTCAATATGCCCTATATTGCATTCAAAAACGCAGAAAAAATTGCCGGAACAAAGAATGATAAAGTGGAATGAGAAAAGAAGAATCAGGTTCATAATTGTTTAGAACAACCCTATCATTCATTTAAGGAGGTTTATCATGTTTTGTTTTCAATGTCAGGAGACAGCCAAAGGAACCGGCTGCACAATAAAGGGTGTTTGCGGAAAAGAGGAGACTACTGCCAATCTTCAGGATCTGCTTATCTTCAACCTGAAAGGCATTGCTGTTCTTGCTACAAAAGGAAAGGCCGCAGGAGTGGATGTAATCAAAGAAGCCGGGCAATTTGTCACGCAGGGACTTTTCACCACAATCACCAATGTCAATTTTAATGATGCTGACTTGATCCAGTGGATCAAAAAAGCTCAGAAATACAAAAAAAATCTGAAGAATAAAATGGAAGGAAAAGTAACTGGTGCTCTTGATGATTCCGCCCTCTGGTTTTCCGATGATGAGGCAACCTATCAGGCAAAGGCAAAAACAGTTGGCGTGCTTGCAACAGAAAATGAAGATGTCCGGTCTTTGCGTCAGCTTCTGATCATCGGACTGAAAGGCATCTCTGCTTATGCGGATCATGCGGCAATTCTCGGTGTTGAGAAAGATGAAATCTATGAGTTTATTCTCAGTTCACTTGCATCAACCACAGAGAACCTGTCTGTGGATCAGATGGTCGGATGGGTGCTGAAAGCCGGCGAGTGTTCTGTAACAACGATGGCAGCGTTAGATCAGGCAAACACTACGGCTTATGGCAACCCTGAAATTACAGAGGTCAATATCGGTGTCGGCAAAAATCCGGGAATTCTGATCAGCGGACATGATTTGAAAGATATGGACGAACTCCTGAAGCAGACAGAGGGAAAAGGTGTGGATGTTTATACACACGGCGAAATGCTGCCTGCACATTACTATCCTGCTTTTAAAAAACATTCACACCTGAAAGGAAATTACGGCAGTTCATGGTGGAAACAGAATGAAGATTTTGAAACCTTTAATGGCGCAATTCTGATGACCACAAACTGCATTATCCCGATCAAGAGCAAAAACACCTATCAGAACAGAATTTTTACAACCGGTGTGGTCTCCTATCCGGGCTTGACACACATTGCAGACAGAGAATCCGGAAAAGCCAAGGATTTCTCACCAATCATTGAGGTTGCAAAAAAATGTGCTCCGCCTCAGGAGATTGAAACCGGAAAGATAGTTGGCGGATTTGCTCATCATCAGGTGCTTGCTCTTGCGGATAAGGTGATCGGAGCTGTCAAATCCGGTGCAATCAAGCGGTTTATTGTCATGGCCGGTTGCGATGGAAGACATAAAGGCCGGGCATATTTCACAGAAGTTGCCCAAAAACTTCCAAAAGACACGATTATTCTGACAGCAGGATGTGCAAAATATCGCTATAACAAACTCAACCTTGGCGATATCGGCGGCATCCCAAGGGTTCTGGATGCCGGACAGTGTAACGACTGTTATTCACTTGCAGTGATTGCAATGAAACTCCGGGATGCCTTTGGTCTTGGACATATCAACGATCTTCCGCTTTCATTTGATATCGCATGGTATGAGCAGAAGGCCGTTGCGGTTCTTCTGGCACTGCTCCATCTTCAGATCAAGGGAATCCGCCTTGGTCCGACACTTCCGGGATCTGTATCTCCTGGCGTTCTCAAGGTTCTGGTTGAAAATTTTGATATCAAACTCATCGGAGAGGCAGAGGCTGATATTCAGGCGATGATGGCAGGGAAATAAATCCGGGACATTGTTTGTTTTTTTAAATTGATTTGATCATCCATGATTCTTTGGTTTTGTCATTTTTTGCAAGGGAAGGCAACCTTTGCGGTTGCCCGGTCTTTTCGTGGGCAGGGTTACCCCTGCCCATTATATTTTTATAAAAAAAGTGGCACTCAAAAAAATGCAACATTGTAATATCCAGGAGGGTTATGAAAAACAACACATTGAATCAATGCACAATCGGTTTTACCGATGATGATATTGTTGAAGCCATGAGAGATATTACCGGATATCTGGATATAACCCCGTCGGATTTCAAAGAGGTTTATCAAATCGCATCAAAGCATGCCATGGAACGGCTGAAAAAATCCATTAAAGCTGCGCATGTAATGACAACGCCTGTAATAACAGTATCAGAAGAAGATCCACTTCTTTATGCAGCGAAATTGATGGCTCACAATAATATTTCAGGTCTTCCAGTCCTCGATCATCAACAACGTGTTTCAGGTATCCTTTCCGAAAAGGATTTTCTAAAAAAAATAATGCAGGATCATAACGGGTCATTCATGAATCTCATTGTCCAATGTCTTGAAGATAGCGGGTGCTTGGCGACAGATTTAAAAAACCTTCATGTAAAAGATATCATGTCCTCTCCTCCCATATGTGTGGAAAAATCCGTATCCATTATGGAGGTTGCAATGATACTGGAATCGCGCAAAATCAACAGAGTGCCGGTTTTAGATGAACATTCAAATCTCGCCGGAATCATAGCCAGATCCGATATTGTTCAGGTACTGTGCTGATTTTAAAAAAATAAAAGGAGTACATTGTGATTCATTTTTTCAATAAAATGAGAGGAGGAAAACAGAGTCCTCCGGCTGTGGGGCTGTCTGAAATTGTATGGTCATGGATTGGAGCATTTTTCGGAATTACTCCTGTTGCTTTCCTTCACTACAATATTTTTTCAGGGGAGGATATGGTTCTCATTATCGGTTCTTTTGGTGCTTCAGCCGTGCTTATTTATGGTGCAGTCAGAAGCCCTCTTGCACAGCCCAGAAACCTTGTGGGAGGACATCTGATTTCAGCCGTTATTGGAGTTGCCTCATACAAACTTTTCCCTGATTTTATCTGGTTAGCATCGTCATTGTCTGTTGCAACAGCCATTGCAGCAATGCATGCTACAAAAACGCTTCATCCTCCTGGTGGAGCTACTGCATTGATTGCAGTCATCGGAGGAGATCAGATTCATAAGCTGGGCTTTTATTACGCTTTGATTCCTGTGGGGTCCGGTGTCCTGATCATGCTTCTGGTGGCCCTTGTCGTGAATAACCTTTCCCAAAACAGGAAATATCCGGAATTCTGGTTTTAAATCCGCACTGCTTTTTAAATTTTTGACTTCCTGAATCTGACTGCATTTTTTTTTGACAGATAGTCCTTGTGAACCCATTACCCGAAAACAAAGCATTATGAATCAAGCGCCTGCGGCATGGTTATAACCCTCTCAATGCCGGCGCGATAGGTGTGTGCGCAGCACGGATCGCTGGGAACAGTCCACCAAAAAACCCCAGCAGAAGAGAAAACAGAATTCCCTGAATCAGGATGTCCGGTGTTATGGCAAAGGCAAAACTCATGTGGGAAAAGGTCTGCCAGTTGATGGTGGATGCGGTATAGCCGTTAATCGGCAGGATGATGAGGGAGCCGAGCAGACCGCCCAGAAAAGCAATCAAAAGGGATTCCAGAAGGAATGAGATCACAACATCCCTTTCGCGAAAACCAATGGCCCGCAAGGTGGCAATTTCCCGGTTACGTGTTGAAACAGCAGAATACATGGTGTTGAGCGCCCCAAAAATAGCGCCGATGCCCATGGCTCCAGCCACCAGGAAACCGAGAACGTTGATCAGAGTGGAGACCATGACGGATTGATCTGCATAATAGTCAATTTCGCTTTTGATCGTTACCGTCAGACGCGGGTCTGTGTTCAAGGCATCTTTGAGGCTTTTCAGGGATTCGGGGGAGATCAGTCGTGCGGTCATGGATTGAAACAGATTCTCCGGTCTTTTGTAAGCCTGATTGAGTACGTTGGCATCACACCAGCTTTCCGAGTCAAATGCGCTGCCGCCGGCATCCAATATACCGACAATGGTCCAATCGATGCCGCCGAAATGAATGGTTTTGTCCAGATCAAAACCACGATAGGTTTCATGGGCATATTTACCAACGACGATTTCAGCCAGGCCGGGTGTAAAGAATCGGCCTTTGAGCAGCTTGACCGTATCACGGATCACGAAAGCGTTTTGGGAAACACCCCGGATCTGAACGTTCGCATCCGTTCCAGTGGCACGCAAGGGCAGGGAGGCGATGACGACGACTTCGGCTGAGATCATAGGACGACCCGATGAGTCGCGGGCGACACGCGGATCATCGCCAATGATTTTGATCTGTTCCAGCTCAAGGCTGCTCTCCATCTCGGACGTGGCGCCGCCCCGCAAAACAATGGCATTCTGGGAAGAACCGGAGGCAACCAGTGTTTTTTTGAATCCTTTGGCCATGGCCATCGTGGCCACCAGTACTGCAATGACGCCTGCAATGGAAAGCAGTGCCACCAGTGTGGAAGAAAAACGTCCCTGAATGCTGCGTACATTGTAAATCAGTGGAATAGCCATAGTTATATACTCCTCAGGGCTCTGACGATATTTAAACGCATGGCAATCAGAGCGGGAATGAAACCGGAAATCAGGCCGACCATGAAGGTGATACCGATACCCAGAATTACGGTTTTATTGTCAAGGAAGAAAACCGGCAATAAACCGTTGGTGGGATCACCTCCGAGTGTAAAGAGTTTGCATACGCTCAATCCCAGGAAACCGCCAATGACCGCGTATCCAATGGACTCGGCCAGGATCAGGGTGAGAATATGTGTAGGTCCGAAGCCCATGGCTTTGAGTATGGCGATTTCATTGGTTCTTTCCCGGATGGAAAGGGACATGTTGCTGCCGGTGATCAAAAGCAGTGTGAACATGACGACGCTTCCGACGATCAGTATGATTAATTTGATATTGCCAAATTGTTTTACAAATCCCGCCATGAATGCTTTTTCCGTTTCCGTTGTGGTTTCAAAGGAGGAATTGGCAAAACGCTCATCAATGGTTTTCGTGACCTCTGCAGCTTTGTCCGGGTTATGGACTCGAACCGTATACCAGCCGACGTAATCTTTGATAAAGGGTGTCCGTTCGTTCAGATAATTGAAATGAAACCAGAACTGAGTGGTATCGTCTGCTTCGCGCCTGGCTTCGTATACGCCGCAGATGTTAAATTCCCAGAGCCCTCTGTAAATGGTGGCCTGAATGGGAATCCGGTCTCCGATTTTCCAGCCGAAACGATCCAATGTTTTTCGTCCTACGATGCAGCCTTGCCGGTCACGGACAAATGCATCCCACTGGTCTTCCGGGATCTCGAATTCCGGGTACATGGCCCGATAGGTATCGACATCGATAGCGAACTGGGCAAAGAAGTTTTTCGGTTCCTGATATACGCCGCCAAACCAGGATGCAAAGGTAACATCCTTGACATCCTTGATTTGACTCAGCCTTTCTTTATAAGCGATGGGAAGGGGCATGATCAGGGATGTTTTATTCCGCACAATCAGGCGATCCACTCCAGCCACTTCCAGTCCTTGATTAAAAGACATGTCGATAACGCCAAGCAGGCCGAACAGGAACAGGGCCACGGCATACGATCCGACAGTAAGAATCGTCCGCATTTTTTTCCGGCCGATATTGGCGAGCAGGAGGGGTAGAAATTTCATGCTGCTTCCCCCTGTGAATTGGCGGTCAGAACCCCCTTTTCAAGGTGGAATCGGGTTCCGGCATTTTTTGCGGCAAGGGGGTCATGGGTCACCATCAGCAAGGTTTTTTCATGTTCATTCACAAGGCGGGTGAGAAGATCGAGAATTTCATTGGCGCTTTTTCGATCCAGGTCACCGGTGGGCTCATCGCAAAGGAGGAACGTGGGGTCTGTGACAATGGCCCGTGCTATAGCGACGCGCTGCTCCTGGCCGCCGGACAACTGGCGGGGATAATGACTCATCCGATCCGACAAGCCGACAATGGCAAGGGCGGTTTCCACATGTTGGCGGCGCTCCTTTTTGGAAAGCCTTGTCAACAAAAGCGGGAGTTCGACATTCTGGAATGCAGTCATAACCGGAATGAGATTGTACAACTGGAAAATAAACCCTACATGCTGCGCACGCCAGGCGGTCAGTTTTTTCGATGACATGCCGGCGATATCCTGGCCGTCGATGAGAATATGACCGGAAGTCGGAAAATCCAGTCCGCCCAGAAGATTCAGCAGAGTGGTCTTGCCGGAACCACTCGGACCCATGAAAGCCACAAAATCGCCTTTATGGATATTCAGGTTTACATCTTTCAGCACCTCGATGGTTTCGCTGCCGCGGGTGTAGTTTTTATGAATGTTTTTTACGGCAATCAGGGATTCCTGTGTTTGCTGGTTATTGGCCATAATCAATCCGCCTTGTTTTTAGGGTTGTATCTCAAAATAAAAAAATCAGAAGCAAAATGAATTGGAGCTTATTTATTTGTTGCCAATCGTGCTTTCTGTCCATCGTGAAGATTGACTGTGTCTCCGACGACCACCTGCTCACCGGGCATAATACCGGCGAGAATCTCGATGAATTTTCCATTGGACGGTCCTGTTGTAATGGATCGGCTTTCAATGTAACCGTTCCTGAATATAAAGGTAACGGTTTTGTCCTTATCCTGCCGGATAGATTCCAGGGGTACACGGACACGGTTTGCACTGGTTTCCGGTACGGCGGTTTCTTCCATAAAAGAGACCTTTACGCCCATGTCCGGAAGGATTTTCGGGTCAAGGGCATCAAAGGAAATGCGTACCTTTACCGTTGCTTTTTGGCGATCCGCAGTAGGAATAACGGTTCGAACCCGGGCTGGAATAGGCCACTCCGGATAGGCATCCAGGGTCGCTGTGACTTTCTGGCCGGTTTTGACCTTGGCAATGAAGGACTCATTGATATCGACCTCGATTTCAAGAGACTCCATATCTACGATGGTAGCAATTCCCGTGCGGGTATACCCGCCGCCGGCTGAAATGGGCGATACGATTTCACCCACCTGGGCATCTTTTGAAACCACGATACCGGCAAAAGGGGCTCTGATTGTGTAATTGTCGAGTTCCTGTTTCATTTCCAAAAGGCGGGCTCGTGAAACATCAATCTGTTTATGAGCGAGTTCAAGTCTGGCACCGGTTCCGTCAAATAAAGTCTTGGAATCATCCAGTTCTTTGACCGTGATGACGCCGGTCTTATACAGACTCCGGTTTCGGGCAAGATTTTTTTCCATGTTTTTTAAATTAACGCTGATTTCGGCAATTGCAGCTTCTGCAGCACCCACTTCCGCCTCAAGGGTTTTCATCACGGCTTTACTATTTGCATCATCCAGACGGGCCAGAACATCATCTTTTTGAACGTGTATCCCTTCTTCAGCAAGCATTTCCATGATCTGTCCGGTAATTTTTGAGGCAATGGTGGCCCGCCTTCTCGGGGTCACATATCCGCTGGCATTCAATATTGTATGTTCCTGGCCGGATATGATCTGTTCGGCAGTGGCTACCGTGATTATCACCGCCCGTTCCCGGAAAAAATAGAAAAAAACGCCCGCAGCAACCGTCAGAACTGCAATAACAGCAATAATAAATAACCATCTTCCGATGGGCCGCTCTTCTTTATCTTGAGGTGCAATTCGGAGATGAGATATATCGGGTCGAGTCGTGTTGTTATCCTGGGTTAACATGGTCAATCCATACTATTTTTAGAGATAATTTGGAATAATGATATGACATGGGTGACGGATTTTCGCAATCAAAAACAGCGCCTGAACCCAAATCGTTTTTTCCGTCCTTATCTGCGTCAGGTTCACAGCTGGATCAATCAGAAAACCAGAGCATTCATATGTGAAAGTCGTTTGTGTGTCAAAAATTTTGTGATATTCAAGTCAGCCGTCAGTCGATACTCACTTGACTTTTTGCATGTGTAGTGTATTGTAGTGCAAAAGGAGGTGATTGTTATGAGAACAGTTCTTTCCGTAAGCCTGCCGGAAAAAATGGCGAAAGATTTAAATACCTTTGCCAGGGAAATGGGCCGGAATAAAAGCGATATTGTAAAGGAATCTTTGAGTCTCTATCTTTGGGAAGAAAAGCTCCGAAAAGCACAGAAGATTTTTTACACAAAAGCCAAGGTGAAAGGCATACTTACTGAAGAAGACATGTTGAGAGAAATCTCGTGAAAGTGATTCTTGATACGAACATTTTGTTGTCTGCTTTTCTTACAAATGGTATTTGTGCCCGAATATTGAAAAGGGCACGCCATAAATATTTTTCATTCATTCTCTGCGCACCGGTTCTAAATGAAACAAAAAGGTTGCTGAATAACAAGTTTTCACTCACTGCCCGGGAAATTGCCTTTTTTGTTTCCGTTCTTTCAGAAGCGGCGGATGAGGAGTATCATCCTGTCGGTGTTCTTTCCGGTGTATGTCGTGATCCTGATGATGATCTTGTTCTTCTTTGTGCCGCTGAAACAAAAACCTCCTATCTTGTAACGGGTGACAAGGATCTGCTGGTGCTGAAAGAATATCAAGATACAAAGATAATCAGTCCACGTGATTTCGAATTACTTTTCGGTGATTGAGGACGGTCACTGAAAAATTATGATGTTAGCAGGGTATAGAATTTTTCACCCATTTTTTTCCAGGTCAGTTTTGAAAGATCTTCTCCAGCCTGCCGGCCGATGGGCAGGAGACTTCCTCTGTTCTGATAGGCCAGTTCCAGATGGGTAATGGTTTCTTCCAGGTCCGGGTCATCCCAGATCGAATGGGTTGAATCGCCCATCGGGATATCCATGGGTTTCATCCGGCGGATTGGAATGGAATTGTTCTGTGTCAGTATATCTTTATGCCCGCTGGAGAAAGATGCGATTACCGGTTTTCCGCAGGCCATGTACTCCATGAGTACCAGATTGGTTCCTCCCTCGCACCGGTTCGGAAACAGCCCGATATCTGTGTTTTTATAAATTCTGGCCATCTGTGCATTGGGTCTTGGCAGCAGGGTGAG
>PNOB01000139.1 GCA_013824585.1 Desulfobacterium sp.
ATTGGCGTCCCGAAAGACAAAGCAGTGCTTGCAACGAAGATTGCATTTATTGGTAATATTGACCATTGCTGCTGGATATTGTTTGGACTCATGGCTGGTAGTTGTCATTATATTTTCGCCTCAATTGGTTTCATGTAAAAAAAATGGAGTTATATATCACCCGTCCAAACAGCTGAGACAATTTGCGGATATGCTCTTTCTTTCTCACGGGAAAAGTATACGTGAAGGGCGCCGGCAGGTCAAGACTCGGTTTGTTCAGCATATGAAAGGTGTCAGACTTTTTTCTCCCTGTATCCGGAGAATAAAAAAGATGGGTACTTGAAATTTATGGAATTTACTGTACAAAAAGAGATCAATACATGTTTCGGACGAGTTTTGGATGATTGAAATTCTATTGTGACTTCGGAGTATTGTATTTTAACTGTTTGAGATGATAAGGATTTGATTTCCAGATGAAAATTCTCCATACATCAGACTGGCATCTGGGCCGTTCACTCTTTGGCCGTAAACGATATAATGAATTTTCGGCTTTTCTTGAATGGCTGGCAGATACGATCGTACAGCAGAATATCGATGCATTGCTGATTGCCGGTGATGTTTTTGATACCAGTACTCCCAGTAACAAAGCGCAGGAATTGTATTACCGATTTCTGTGCAGGGTTGCCAATTCCAGCTGCCGCCACATCGTTGTCATTGCTGGAAACCATGATTCTCCTTCTTTCTTGAACGCACCCAAAGAGCTTTTGCGGGCATTGAATGTCCATGTGGTTGGAACCATGACCGATTGTCCGGAGGATGAGGTCATTGTAATAGATGATTTTAGAACTGGAAAGGCCGGCTTACAGGAAGAGGGAGTTTATTCTGCTATCATCTGTGCTGTCCCATATCTGCGGGATAAAGATATCCGCCATGTTGAGGCAGGGGAAACCATAGAGGATAAACAGGCAAAGCTTTTAGATGGAATCCGGAAACATTATGCTCTGGTATGTAATATCGCAGAACAAAAACGGGCTGAAATGATGCAGAAGCAATTACAAAGCCGATATCAAAAATCAGCAATCCCGATCATTGCCATGGGGCATCTTTTTGCTATCGGAGGAAAAACAGTTGACAATGACGGAGTCAGAGAGCTTTATGTCGGGTCTCTGGCACATGTGGACGAGGATGTTTTCCCACCCTGTGTTGATTATCTTGCGCTCGGTCATCTGCATGTTCCGCAGTGTGTCGGCCGATCCCAGCATATCCGATATTCAGGGTCTCCTGTTCCCATGGGATATGGTGAGGCATATCAGAAAAAAAGTGTTGTGATTGTAAAATTATCCGGTCAGCAGTCGGAGAACAGCAATCAGAAATTTGACATGATCCTTCACGAAGTTCCCTGCTTTCAGCCTCTGGAAAGTGTTTCCGGTTCGTTAGAAAATA
This sequence comes from Desulfobacterium sp., assembly GCA_013824585.1. Lineage (GTDB taxonomy): Bacteria > Desulfobacterota > Desulfobacteria > Desulfobacterales > SURF-7 > QZKS01. The sequence goes on from PNOB01000139.1 coordinate 1,423, forward strand.
TTCAGAACAGAATCAATGAACTCAAGGAGAAACAAAGCAATGCCTGGATAGAGATTGAGTACACGGGGTCAGAGATTATCGGGAACCTACGGGAGCAGATAGACGCGTTGATTGAAGGAACTTCGATGGAGATTCGGCGGATCAAAAACAAACGGGTTATGGACCGGTTGATCGTCAGAATGAGCGATGATGAAACCCTGGATGATCTTGATGTAAATGATGTTTTTAAGCGGTGTCTTGACTCTTTTGAAGTACCTCCCGAAGACCGGCCTGAAATGACACAATGCTATCTGGAGATTGTTCAGAATGTACTGGAGGAGGATAAGAATGATGAATAATCAACGTTTCTCAGATACGATAATGAAACTGTCCTCTCTAAAAAAGGAAAAAAACAGATCCAACAGGAATCTCCACACAGGGAAGAAAAATCATGAAGATTCTTGAGCTACGGTTTAAAAATCTGAATTCACTTTATGGCGAGTGGGTAGTTGATTTTTCATCGCCGGAATACATCTCCCATGGAATTTTTGCTATAACCGGACCGACCGGTGCCGGTAAATCAACCATTCTGGATGCAATCTGTTTAGCCCTGTACGGGTCCACACCTCGACTCGGAAAAATCACCAAAAGCAGCAATGAGATCATGTCCCGGCAAACCGGAGAATGCTATGCGGAAGTGACCTTTGAATCACAGGCAGGCAAGTTCAGATGTCACTGGAGTCAGCACAGATCTCGCAAAAAAGCAGATGGGAATCTGACGGAGTCAAAACATGAAATAGCAGATGCCGTCAGCGGTCAGATCCTTGAATCCAAAAAACGGGATGTTGCTTTGGTTATCGAAGAAAAAACAGGGATGGATTTTGACCGTTTTACCCGATCCATTTTATTGGCTCAGGGCGGCTTTGCAGCATTTCTGAAGGCATCACCAGATGAACGGGCTCCGATCCTGGAGCAGATCACGGGAACGGAGATCTATAGTGGAATATCCATACGGGTACATGAACGTCAGCGGGGTGAAAGGGAAAAACTGAAATTGCTTCAGGCAGAGACAGCCGGGATTGCGATTTTGAGTCAAGAGCAGGAAACGGAATTGACAGAATTACTATCCGGAAAGCAAAAATCAGAAAAGGAGATTTCGCTGCAACATCAAGAAATGAGCAAATCGATTCAATGGCTGATCAATATTGACAGGCTGCGGAATGAATTTCTTTCCATATCCAGGGAAGCGGAAATGGTTTCAGAAACCATAAAAGCCTTTCAGTCGGATCGGGATAAATTGAACCGTTCACAAAAGGCAGCAGAGCTGGATGGAGAATTTACTGCTCTTTTTTCTACCAGACAGCAGCAGAAGTTTGATCAGGAGTTTTTGAAAAAGAATGAAGACCAGTTGCCACAGGCGGAACAAGCACTGATGAAACAAGAGGCGTTGTTGAAGAATGCTGAATCGGCAATGGCTCAGGTAAAAGAAAAGCAGAAATCAGAAGCTCCATTGATCAGAAGCATACGTGCTTTGGATCTGCAGATCTCAGAAAAGAATAAGACCATAAAAGCAGGTGAGTCTGATTGCAAAAAGGATGATCAGCAGATTGCGAAAAACAAAGAGAAGAGAGATAGGGCAGTCGAAAAGCAGAAAATTGCAATGAAAGAGATGGAACAGATTCAGGTTTATCTTTCCGCCAATGCTCAAGATGAACATTTGGTCACGCAGTTAGCCGGGATCACAGAGCAGGTAACCCATCTGGAATCGGCTTCTCAAGAGGTACTTGAAAAAAAAGGCCTGGTTGAAATGCAGCAGAAACAGGTGGAAATGGAGTTAAAATTATGTGAAACCCGGAAGATGCTTTTTACTGCATCCAAAGATGAGTACGAAATGATCAATAAAAGCTTGACTCAGGAAAGGGAGATTTTAACAGTTCACCTGGACGGTCGACTGCTTCGAGAATATCGGGTTGACTATAAGTCGATGATGCAGGAGATGGTCTATCTGAAAAAAATATCAGACCTCGAGGCTGAGAGGAAAAAACTGGAAGACGGGGTCCCTTGTCCATTATGCGGTTCCAGGCATCATCCTTTTGCAGAAGGCAATGTGCCTGAAATGGATGACATTGAAAAAAAGATCAAAGGACTGTCGGACTTTATTGAAAAAGCAGAAAAGCTGGAGAACCGCATTAAAGAATATGAGAGCAAAGAAATAAAAGCAACATCCAGGATGGGTGATATTGAAAAACAATTGACCCAGTCAAATTTTGAAAAAGAGAATGCTGAAAAAAATCTGAAACGCCTGACTGATGACCTTGATTCAGCAACAACACAGTTTGCCAGAATCAAGGCATCCGCACTATCCAATCTGCAACCGTTTGGCATTACCGATTTATCGGAGTTCGAATCAGCCATCAACCAGCAGGAATCAAAAATCAAAAGCATTCTTTTTCCTTTGAATGATCGCCTGAAACAGTGGCAGGAGTACCTGCGCAAGAAAGGTGAAATTGAAAAACAGAGTAATGATCTGATATCGGAAATTAAACAGGTGGATGGTATCCTGAACACCATCGGGCAGTCATTGAAGGAAAAACAGGACAATATTGCAGATCAGAAAAAGGAGCGCGATAGACTTCGGAAAGAGCGCATGGAACAATATGGATCGAAAAAACCGGATGAAGAAGAAGTTCGTCTGGAGAGATTGGCTTCTGAATCGGAAAAATCGGAAAAAGCGGCAAGGGAAGCTTGTGACCATGTGAAACTGAAGGTTGGAGAAATCAAAACACGCATTGTTTCATTGAAGGAAAATATTTTCCGGAGAAAATCAGGGCTTGATTTACTTGAAACAGGCTTTTGTGACAGCTTGCGAAAAGCCGGTTTCATCGATGAACAGTCATTTCTGGTGTGCCGGCTTTCTGTTGATGAACGGAATGCTTTAGCAGGACGGGCCAGATTGCTCGATGAAAAACAGGCGGATATTGTAAACCGGAAAAAAGATCGGGAAAGTCGGTTGGCACAGGAACTGGAAAAGAAAATCACAGAATCCTCCCTTGATGACCTCAAGAAAGAGTTCGGTGAACTGGATGACACATTGAAGAAAATAATCGAAGACATTGGTGCCATAAAACAAAAGCTCTCCGAAAACAAGGACGCCATAATCAAAGTCCGGGAGAAGCAGGTGTTGATTGAGGCCCGGAAAAAGGAGTGCGACAGATGGGATAAACTTCACTTTTTGATTGGTTCATCTGACGGAAAAAAATACAGAAACTTTGCACAGGGCCTTACCTTTGAACTGATGGTGTCCCATGCCAACCGACAGCTTGAAAAAATGACCGACCGGTACCTGCTGATCCGGGATGATGGTCAGCCTCTGGAACTTAATGTTGTTGACAATTACCAGGCGGGTGAAATCCGGTCGACCAAGAACCTTTCCGGTGGAGAGAGCTTTATTGTCAGTCTTTCTCTGGCGCTTGGCCTCTCCAAAATGGCCAGCCGCAGGGTCCGGGTCGATTCACTGTTTCTGGATGAAGGATTTGGAACATTGGATGAAGATGTTTTGGATACAGCCTTGGAAACACTTGCGGGCCTGCATCAGGATGGAAAACTGATTGGTATCATCTCCCATGTATCGGCCTTACAGGAACGCATTGGCACTCAAATCAGCATACTCCCGGTATCCGGAGGGAAAAGCAGCATTAGCGGCCCGGGGTGTAAAAAGATGATGGATCATCACTATAAGCAGAATGGGTATGAATGAACGACATTGAATTCAAGAGGATAGATGGATGATTTGAGACCTCCCGTGTCTGACTCACTCATTTACCGGACATGAAAAGTCTGAAAGCAAATACCGGAAAAGGCTTACGGCAAATTTGCAACAGACAATTTGTATCACAACCAGGTATAAGGACAAAGGAAATATTTATGAGTGTATCTGCCTGGGCATAAGACTTGATTGCATGTCTGTAGCTGTGTTAAACCTGTCAAAACATTTGAGGGGTATTACATATGAAAAGAATCAAAACGATTTTGGCGGCATACGATTTATCCAAATATTCAGAGGAGGTGGTTCAGTATGCTGCTGAAATGGCCGACAGTTACGACGGGAAATTGATCATTGCCAATGTGATCAATAAACGGGATGTCAACGTAATGGTAGAAGCGAATAGTAAACTGGCAATTATCGATGATCAATACAAGACCACCATTGATGATTTTGTCAATCAAATGAAAAATGAACGGACAGAGAATATCAAGGAGGTACTTCAGAAAATTGCACCGCATCATCCCATAACAAAAATCGTGTTCAAGGTGGGATTCCCCTATCAGCAATTAATTGCTGTTGTAAAAGAAGAGGGGGCAGATGTTGTCGTTATGGGGACCAAGGGCAGAACCAACCTGAGTGATGTTCTTTTCGGAACGACAGCAGAAAAAATGTTTCAGCTTTGCCCTGTACCGCTTTTCAGTGTCCGATTATACAATAATAAGGAACAGCGCTGACTTGTTGCTGGAAGCGGTAGCCTTTCTATACCCTTATCCCACTTTATCCTTCCGCAAAGTATGGGCTTTTTGATAATCAAAACAAGATATTAATGTTTAGGTACGAAAACTGGATTTATTAATTTTGTAGCGGGACATGAGCCTGTTTAATTGGCGCGATGTGATCTTGGCCTCTTTTGCAGACAGATTAATTTTACCTTTATTCCGGGCGATAAGGTTTTTAACATACATCTGCTCGAAATCTTCAAGCGCCAGGCGCCTGGCCTCATTCAAGGATAGTGGCCCGGATTCATGCAAAAAAGAGCTGATGAAATCCGGAGATATAATCTCCAGGGGAAAGTTATGGGGTAAAAGTGTATTGTTTTTTTCAAGAATATAAGCGCGTTCTATAACATTTTCCAATTCCCGGATATTCCCCGGCCACGCGTATCTTTTCAATGCTTCGACTACATCATGTTGAATTTTCTGAATGCTTTTGCCGTACTGCTGATTCAGCTTTTTCAGGAAAACTTCAATCATATGCGGAATATCTTCCGGACGCTGCCGGAGCGGCGGGATTACAATCGGGAATACATTCAGTCTGTAATACAAATCTTTCCGGAATCTCCCTTGCGCAGCAAGTTCTTTCAGATCCGCATTTGTGGCAGCGATAATTCGAACATCGGATTTTACGAGTTCTTCCCCTCCTAAACGGCTGAACGTCTTGTCCTGAAGAACCTGCAAAAGTTTTATCTGGGCAGATGATGAGATCGTACCGATTTCATCTAAAAAAATGGTTCCGCCATCTGCTATCTCGAACTTACCTGCTTTTTTTCTCACAGCACCGGTAAATGCACCTTTTTCATGTCCGAACAGTTCGCTCTCAAGCAAAGTGTCCGGTATCGCTCCGCAGTGAACTGAGAGAAAAGGTTTATCGTTTCGATTGCTGTGTATATGAATCAAACGTGCCAGCAGGCCTTTCCCTGTCCCTGTTTCACCCAGCAGTAAAATGTTTGCAATGGTAGTCGCTACAGACTGGATTGTTTCGAAAATATTTACCATGACAGGATTGTGGGTATGAATGACATCCAGCCATTCGGTTTTCCAGAAACGATTCCGCAGATACGTTAGCTCATTATTTTTGGCGCTGGCTTCCTTAAATGCGTTGACGACCAGCCAGATTTCTTCAGGGTCGAGAGGATAGGTGATATAATCAGTAGCTCCTTCTTTTACAGCCTTAACCGCTTCTCGAATCTCAGATTTTGACGTTAAAACAGCGTATTCAATCATAGGATTTGTTTCTTGGAAACCAGCCATCACTTCATTTAGGGCAGGGTGTCCGGATAAGTTTTTAAAATCCTGAAGGTCAAAAAAAATCAAATCAACGGGGTTTTTCGTATGGATTTGGAGTCCCTGTTGGATTGAGTCGGTTTTTTCCACATCGAATTCCGTAGAGAGCACATCCTGGATGGTGTGAACTGTCTCTGTATGGCTTGATATAATAAGTACTCGATTCATTTACAATATAGAGATCCTGAAAAATTGGATAAAGACCTGATCGAAAAATATAGTTGGGTTTAATTAGATGGACTTGGTTCTTTTTGTCAAGCAAAAGATAAATCGTTTTTGAAAAGCATGGACGGGAGTAAGAACAATTGATCGATTTCAGTTAGGTCTATTTGAATAAATGCGGTGTACGTACTTTTGGTTTAAACTCATCCTGTTCAAACGTTTCAACCACAATACTCTTTTTTTCATCATTCTCTGTCAGCATTCCTTTTGCAATTACCTGCTTTCTTAAAAAACTTTTCAGTTTCTGAGCCTCATTGTTTTCAGCAATCAGATATTTTTTTTCTGTATATGTCACAATGGAGAGTGTATTGATTTCACCAGCGTCATTCCAGGTTTCTGGGATCACAATTCCTCGAATGGTTATTTTTTTGGGTTGCTTCATACAATTCATGCTGATTCATTGTTATTTGCTGATTGGTTCCAATCGTCAATAGTCTGACAAAAAGTTTTGCAAGCAGCATGCCATGGCCTGAATCCGCCATTGTTTATTAGAAATCAAATGTACTGAAGGCTTGGCGGATCTAAATTTCATGAGCTTTGCGCTTATAACTATTTAATATTATTTATAATTATAATCAACTGTTTCATAGAAGGTCGAGGTGTGCAATTCTTTGATATCCTTTATAAAGGTAAGGGAGTGGGATTCAAATCGGAAATGAAATGTCTCAAGAGGGTTGGTGGTTCTTAAATATTCCTTGAATTGGAGAGGTTGTGTCTGGTATTCCCGTTACCGGGAAGAATCGAAAAAATTGTTTTCAAAATGAATTTTCTCTCTGAATAAGATTTTCAATATTTTATTTTCAGTAATGACTATCGTTACATTTTACGATATACGAAGGAGATGACAATGCGTTTTGACATAAAGCTTATTGGCATGATCATAGCGATGGTTGCTATTGTAAACACCGGGCATGTGGGTTTTGGTGATGAGAAGGATCCTGCCCTGCCAAAAAAAACGTCCAGTATTTTGACCGTGGTTCGGGCAATGGTTTGTGAGGATGTGAAAAACCTTCTGCCCGTTAATCCGACTGTCGTTTTTTCCGTTGAAAAAGAAAAAGCATTCTGTTTTGCTGAAATTGAAGGTATTGTCAAATCCGATACGATTTATCATGACTGGATACGGAGAGATGCCCATGTCGTCGGATTTAAACAGGTTCTTAAGCCTCCGCGTTGGTCAACATCGAGTTCCATAACCCTGAGAGAAACGGATAAAGGACCTTGGCGGGTAGAAATCACCGACATGGATGGGAATATTTTAAAAATTCTTAGATTCAGTGTTGTCGACTAATTATGAATAACATTTTTTCTTTTATCCAAAATTTGCGGTGGCAGGATTTCATCGATATCGTTATCAACAGCTATATCCTTTTTCGCATATATGTATTGTTTCGGGGTACCACAACCTTTCGGGTGATGCTGGGGATTACAGGACTTCTATTTTTTCAACAGATCGCTACCGCCCTCGGACTGGTGGTAACCAGTTGGCTGATTAAGGGCATTACGACTGTCGCGGCCATTATCATTATTGTTATTTTCCAATACGAAATTCGTGGTGTTTTTCAGACAACAAAATGGAAAAATATACTCTGGGGGATTCCCAAGAGTTATAAAGTGACGCCATCTGAAACCATTGTTGAAACGATTTTTGATTTTTCCGAAAACCGGACAGGAGCATTGATCGTCTTCCCCGGCAAAGAAAATTTGTACAGTTCCATCCAGAGAGGAATTCCATGGCAAGGCCGCATCTCCAAGGAAATGCTGAACACGATTTTTTGGCACAATAATCCGGTACATGACGGGGCAATCATTATTGAGGGCGATAAAGTTGCCGAGGTGGCGTGTATTTTACCGTTGTCGGAACGAAAGGATCTGCCTTCCTATTTTGGAACACGGCACCGAGCGGCAGCAGGATTGGCAGAGATTTCGGATGCACTTGTCGTTGTTGTTTCAGAAGAGAGAGGTACGGTAACTGCTGTAAAAGGAACGAATATTGAAAAAATAAAACGAAAGCAGGATCTGAATTATGCCATTGATTTGCATCTCGGGAAGGAAAATGAGAGAGGGATTGTTCGAAAAGAAACATTTCAGTTAAGTATCGCAGCTATTCTTTCCGTTGTTTTAATCGCCAGTATCTGGAGCAATTTTCTAAGGAGTTCGGATACCCTTATTAATCTGGAAGTACCGATTCAGTTTAAAAACCGGCAGTCTGGAATGGAGGTTGTCGAAGTATCTGAAAATAACGTCAATTTGCAGATCAGTGGTTCCAATGCACTGCTTCGTTCCATCAGTTCGGATAAGCTTTATGTTGAAATAAACCTGGAAAATGTCGATATTGGTGAAAACAAATTCACTCTTACATCGAAGAATATTCAACTTCCTCCCGGTATTTCCTTGAACCAGATCACGCCTTCAACCGTTAACGTCCTAATCGATTCCATTGAAACCAAAGATCTGCCGGTACAGGTGGACTGGATCGGAAAATTGTCGCAACAGCTTCGGTTGAATTTAGTATATGTTGAGCCTTCAACCATTCGTCTTACCGGGAGAAGCCTGCTTTTGAAAAATCTGAAGACTGTCTATACGAAAAAAGTATCCCTGGATATCATTGAAAAAAGCGGTACAATTTTTGCCGGGATTGCAGTGGATAGTCAGATGAAAATTGCGACAGGACAAAACGAAACCGTAAAAATCAAATATAATGTGCTTGACCGAGAGTGATCCTTTTATCAGGCCAGAATTTTACAATAGATAATTTTTCCATCGCCGGGTGCAAAAAAATCCTCCAATAAGGCAACCTGTTTAAAGCCGACACTTTTATAGAATTTTCGGGTGGGAAGATATTTTTCGCTTTGGGAGGTGTCGATGTAAATGCGGGTTCCCTGAGCCTTCTGGATCAGCAATTCGGTCTCACAGAAGATTTTTCTCCCCAATCCCTTTTTTTGAAAATCCGGATGAACAGCTATCCAGTAAATATCGTAGCTGGACAGGGTACAGGGTGTGGCTCCGTAACAGCAGTATCCGGCCAAACATCCTTTACTGTCAGAAAAAATAAAATGATAGCCGCTGTCAGGGCCTTTTGACAACCATTCCTTTACGAGTTCGGTTGCCACATCAATTTCATAGGAATGAAAAAAACCGGTATCTTTTAAAAGAGCTGCTATTTGATTGATATCCTGCGGACAGGGAGTATGCCGGAATACTTCCATTGCTTCATGGACAACTTCGGGTTGTAATGGTTTCTCGGCAGGACGAAAGCTATGTGTTGATGGCTTCATAAAAAATGGTTTTTCAGTGAGGATTCCTGCAACACAGTTTTAGAATCAGGATACAT
>PNOB01000140.1 GCA_013824585.1 Desulfobacterium sp.
AAAAAAAGAGGTTTTTTGCTACAGGATATTGCATGTAAAACCATTTCCGACCGCACTATCCAGCCTGCTTTTCTGGAAATGCGACAGCGCTCCGTACAATTCATCGAAATCCCTCAAGAAAAAAAGCTCCACCTTGAATACCTGATATTGGAATTGACCAGCGAAAAAATCAGGGATAATCGATCCGGCAGAGACAGACGCGAAAGACCCCTCCAGCCATACATACCCCCAGCACCCTTATTTCAGCAGATCCAAAATGAACGGCGTGCTGGTTTTGAAAGAAGAGGCTTATTTTTTAATCCAAGCCGTTAGCAGCATACAAATGCCTGGAATTGTTTCTGGTAGAAAATAAAATACGATCTGGTTGAGAATAAATGCTTTTTGAAAATCATTTTTTTCTGTTTTTTTCTTGTAATATTTTTTATTGTTTGATAAAATTTCGCAAAAGACAATCGAAAAAATATTTTAATGAAGACATCTTGACAAGCTTCTTTTATTTCAATCCCGACTCACGACTCATTGTGTAAGGCTGCTGAGAATTTAAAACTACTGACCGAATCAGTCTGATCCGCTCGTTTTTTTTGCTCAGCTCATTCAGCACCGCAAATTTAAAAATTAACACTAAACAATGCAAACATCAGATACAAGCCGAATTCATCCATTGGCAGAGAACGGCTTTTCTGTGGCAGAAAGCAGAAACATCGAAAAACTTCAGGGAGAAGCTTCTTATCAAAGCCCTTCTTATAAACAAAAGCCGGAAAAATCAGAATCCATCAAGATCAATTTAGAGTTGATCGACACGCTGATGAACCTTGCAGGCGAACTTGTTTTATGCCGTAATCAACTCCGCAGATCGCTTGACTGGGATATTGAAAAACAAAAACGCGCTGGTCATATCCTGCAGAATTTTGATCTTGTAACCGGCGAAATGCAAGAGCTTATCATGCGGATTCGCCTGCAGCCGTTATCCAATATAATGAACAAATTTCCTCACATTGTCCATGAGCTTTCGAACCAAGTTAAAAAAGAAATCGAAATCGTCATCGAAGGTGGGGATGTGGAGCTTAACAAATCGGTGATCGAAGGGCTCTCGGACCCATTGACGCATCTTATCCGCAATTGCGCCGATCATGGCATTGAAGCTCCTGCTGAGCGGGAAAAGCATGGTAAACCTCGTTCAGGCCGTATCTGTCTTTCGGCTTGTCATGAAGGCGGACAGGTAAACATCTCCATCACTGATGACGGCCGCGGTATCGATGTCGACCGGGTTGCTCAGAAAGTTGTCGAGAAAGGCTTGATGAGCATGGATTCCATATCGAAAATGAGCCAAATGGAAAAAATGAATCTTATTTTTCTGCCCGGGCTTTCAACTGCGGAAACCGTAAGCGATATTTCCGGCCGGGGGGTTGGGATGGATGTGGTCAAAACCAACATCGAAAGGTTGAACGGTCAGCTTGAAATCGAAAGTATACAAGGCGCGGGGACTACTATCCGCATCAGGCTCCCTTTGACCTTAGCCATCATTTCATCCCTCATCATCGGCCTGGAAAAATATATTTTTGTCATACCGCAGACGAATGTCAAAGAACTGATTTGTATCCGCGATAAGGATGTCACGCGCAGAATCGAGCATGTAATGGGTGCTGAAGTGCTGAGGTTGCGTGAACGGCTACTTCCTATCGCCCGGCTTGCCGATGTACTTGGAATAGAGCGGACGTTCTTTGATCCGTTAACAGGAGAAAAGTTGCCGGATCTTCGTATACGAATTTCCGAACGCCGCAAGAAAGAAGATGTGACGATTGATAACAGTTTGGGACGTGAAAAGAAGGCGCTCGAATTGCGCGGTGAAACGGATGACCGCAGGTGTAGCAGAAACAAGGATTTAAATATTGTCGTGCTTTCCTCAGGCAAAAACAAATATGGCCTGATCTTCGATGATCTTTTCAATACCGAGGAGATTGTAGTAAAACCACTGCCGGTTCATGTAAAGGACTGTATGTCTTTTGCAGGCGTCGCAATCATGGGGGACGGACGTGTTGCAATGATACTTGATATAGCTGGTATTGCCAAAGCGGCGAATTTCCGTTTTGCTGAAGTGACCTCGGAAGAAACACGAAGGATCGAAGAGGAAAACCCGAAGAACGAAATAAAAAATAGCCTTTCGGTTGTTATTTTCAATATCGCTCCGGATGAATTTTTTGCGCTGCCTCTTTGCGCGATCTACAGGATAGAAATAATCAGCCAAAATGAGATTTCACAAATCGGAGAACAACAATTTATAAGATATGCTGGAGCTCCCTTACCTCTGATCCGTATCGATAAATTATTAAAGGTGAGCCCGTTGCCTGAAAATTTAAAAGAATCGTGCGTGATTATTCCAAAGACGGAACTTCAGCCTGTCGGCATTTTAGTGTCGGAAATCACAGACACCGCAGATATACCGGTTGAGGCAAGGGATGAAAAACATATTGGAAACGACCTGTCCGATTCCATAGTTTTCAAAGATAAAATGATCACGTTTTTAAATATTGAGAAGATTCTCAATCGGATTTTCGTTTAATGCCGGGCCGGAGATATTCATAAATGGAAGTCAAGCAGTTTGTAACATTCAAGATCGACGAGCATCTTTTGGGAATCAATATCCTCCTGGTACGGGAGATCAACCGTATTTTAGATATCACCGATGTGCCTGCTTCCAGAGATTTTGTAAGGGGATTATTGAACCTGCGCGGGCAGATCATCACGGTTATTGATCTTGGCGTAAGGTTGGGACGTTTACCCAGGAAAGTTACGGATGAAAGCCACAACATCATCCTGAAGGCAAACAACGCCGGATTACTTGTAGACAGTATCGGCGATGTAGTGCGGGCTTATGAAAATGAAATCGATCAGCCGCCATCCAATACCGGTGGCATTGAAGAACAACTCATCAGCGGCGTGGTTAAATTAAAAGATGGGTTGATGATCATCCTGAACATAAATAGTTTATTGAACCATTTGTGAAAAAGTAGCAGGGGGGACTTGTAATGAGCATAAAAAATTACTTGAGATTCTGTATCGTTGCACCATTGCTGGTTGTTGCAATACTGTGCGTTGTGTCGTTGTTTGTTTCAAATAATGCCTTGATTCCAGGATTGGCGGCGTTTATCACCCTTGCCATGATCGGATTAACCGCACACATCATCAAATATTTGGAAAATTTTCTGAATCCCATAACCAATGAATTGAAGGAGATTGCTGCAGGCGGCTATACAAAACGTCTAGATACAAATGGACGAGACCCTTTTATTGCAGCTCTTGTAAAAGAATTAAATAATGTTTTCGATGAGATTACAAACATCATCAAAAAGATCACCGGTATCAGCGCAACCATTTCCGGCGCTGCCGACATGCTCAGCAGCAGTGCATCCGATCTTGCGGTAAAAGCCGGCGGTGTTAAAGGCCTTTCCAGCGCATCCGAGATGGCATCGGAACAGGCATCCGGCAATATCGCAAACATTGCCGCAGCAGCCGAGGAGTTGAGCGCTCAAATCAAAAATGTGTCGTTATCAACCGATCATGTATCGAAAAATCTGCATGATGTCGGAACCGACACGGATACGGTATCCGATAATCTCGCCCAGGTATCTGCAGCAGCGGAGAAAATGTCAAGCTCGGTGAACAGCGTTGCGACTGCCATCGAACAGATGTATGCGACACTCAATGAAGTATCGAAAAATGCAGGCCGGGGAGCCAATGTGACCAGCGATGCGTCCGCCCGTGCGGGTAAAACCTCGGAAATCGTGAATACGCTTGGTGATTCCGCGCAAGAAATAGGTGATGTGGTTGAGCTCATCAAGGTTATTGCAGCCCAGACCAACCTGCTGGCCCTGAATGCAACGATTGAGGCTGCCAGCGCAGGAGAAGCAGGCAAAGGTTTTGCCGTTGTGGCGAACGAGGTAAAAGAGCTTGCCAAGCAGACTGCCGGGGCAACAGAGGAAATACGTAAAAAAGTCAAAAGTATGCAGGCCAACACCCAATCGGCTGTCGGTGATATTAAAAACATTGTAGAGTTTATCAGCGAGATCAATTCAATCATGACGACAATCGCCACCGCTGTGGAAGAACAGACCGCCACCACAAATGAAATTGCACAAAGCATCAACAGCGCAGCTACTTCCGCCTCACTGGTTTCAAAAAATGTCCAGGATGCAGCCAAAGTCGCCCAAAACACGACCCTTAACTTAAAACAAGCTATACAATCGGAAGTTCAGATAGCCACTCATATCGAGGAGATTTCAAAAACCGCAAATACTATTGCCGCAGATGCATCAGAAGCAGCCAATGAAAACGCGACAGTAATGGAATCGGTCAAAAATGTCAATGCGGCTGTAAGTGAGAACGCGGAAATCGCCGATCAAACAAACGAGGCCTCAAAAGACCTGACGACGCTTGCCGGTCAGCTCAAATCAACCGTCGGTGCGCTTAAATATTGATGAAACTTAAAATATTGAATGGCTGCTGTAAATGAACAATGGATTGAAAATAATCATCGTTGTAAATGATTCGATTGTCAGGAAAACGTTTTCAGCAATGATTGCGGAAAATAAGGACGTTAAAGAAACACTGTTGGCCGCAAACTGCAAAATCGCCATGGCAAGAATAAAACAAAACGATTTTGATCTGATGTTGCTTGATATCGGTATGCCGGATTGTCTTGATTCGATAAAAACGATTTATAGGGACTATCCGCACACAAGCATAATCATGGTGAGCAATAGCTCGACGGATGCAGGGAATATGATTATTGAAGCACTGGAATACGGCGCAATCGATGTACTGCCAAGGATCGATCAAAACACCCCGGAAGCCGTGCTTCAGGACACTAAAAACAGGCTGAAAATATTACTAAAAATTAGTTTCGGACGCAGAAGCATTCAAAAAACAAAAGCGTTGATTAAAGATGGATTGGAAAATGAGTTTAATCACACCAAGCCAATGCCGGGCGAATCAACCTTTTTTTTACAGGATCATTCAGAAACGGCGAAGACCCAAGCAAGCCTGGCAAAATTACAGCCACACCCGGCTGACCTCAGGATTGAGGTTGTTGTCATCGGTGTCTCGACCGGAGGCCCGAACGCACTTGCCAGAGTAATTCCGAATCTGCCGGCGAATTTCAACACGCCGGTACTCATTGTTCAACACATGCCCGAGTTTCTTACCCAACATCTTGCCGCTAATCTTGATCAAAAGTCAGTCTTAAAGGTTCAGGAAGCTGTTGACGGAGATGAATTGAAGCCGGGTGCCGTATATTTAGCTCCCGGAGGGAAACACATGGTTGTCACGCAAAGGAAAATGTCAGATAAGAGCCAACCACAAAAAGTCATCACACTCAACAACGATCCTCCTGAAAACAGTTGCAGGCCTTCGGTGGACGTTCTTTTAATGTCAATTGCAGCGTCCTATCACGGTAACGTTCTTGTGGTTATCATGACCGGTATGGGGAGCGACGGTATGAAAGGAATTAAAGCTCTAAAAGAGAAAGGCGGTTATTGTCTCTCTCAAACAAAAGATACCTGCGCGGTATATGGCATGCCAAGGGCGGTAGATGAAGCCGGGTTATCAGACGAGAAAATCCCTTTGGAGAATATGGCCGAAAGAATTATTGCGCTTACACAAAAATCATAACCATTTATGACATATCAACATGCATATTTCAAAACAGGAGTTTTCGCTCATAAGAGATTATATCGAAGCCAAAAGCGGTATTTTTTTAGGCAATGAGAAGATGTACCTTATTGAAAACAGACTCTCCGATATGATTACAAGAGCAGGTTGCAGCAATTTCAGCGAATTTTATTTTAAAATTAAAAACGACCCATCCTCATCAAATCTTACGCTCATGATGATGGATGCGATCACAACCAACGAAACCTCCTGGTTCCGCGACCCAAAAACTTTTTTGGTTTTAAAGGAGGTGATCCTGCCGGAACTTTGCGATAAAATTAACATCGGCGGCCCGGATAAGATCAATATCTGGTCGGCTGCGTGCTCAACCGGTCAGGAGCCATATTCGATCTCCATCACGGCCTTGGAGTTTTTCCATACCAAAGGGGGCGAAAAAATGTGTCAAAAGCATATCCACATTTTTGCAACGGATATTTCCGCTTCAACCATCGCTGCGGCAACCGAGGCGCAATATGACAGCGCCGCCATGAAGCGAGGCCTGCCCTTAAATTACATGGAACGGTATTTTCAGAATATAGCCCCAAATCGCTGGCTTGTCCGGGATAACATCAGAACCATGATCACATTCAAACAGCATAATCTTAAGGTCCCGTTGATAGAGAATTTGCCTTTCCATGTCATATTTCTTCGAAATGTAATTATTTACTTTTCAGAAAATTTCAAACAACAGTTGTTCCGACAGATCGCAAAACGCATGGCGCCGGATGGATATTTACTGCTGGGCACAGGAGAAATATTAAACTCGGATTTCAATGCATTTGATACTGTTACGTATCAAGGGTATTCGTATTACAGGCTGAAAAAAGCGAATAAGCACTAACTTAAAAAATAATGAAATATAGCAACGAAAAATCATATCTGGTGATCGGTCTTGGCAACACGCTTTTATGCGATGATGCTGTCGGGCCGCTTGTAGTACGCAAGGCCAAAACGAGTCTTCAAAAAAAATTTGGGGCTCGGATTGATTTCATGGAAAATGATTCAAGCAGTTTTGACCTGCTTTTTGCAATGACTGGTTATTGCAAGGTTTTAATCATCGACAGCATGCTGACAAAAAAATGTGACCCCGGCACTTGCCTTTTTTTCAATGTGGAGGATTTGAAACCGGTTGCTGCAAACGGTTATGTGAATTCCCACGGTATAAGTCTGCCTGCACTGATCGAAGCAGGAAGGCTGTTTGGTTATCAAATGCCGGATGAATGCCTTATACTTGGTATCGAGGTCCTTGATATAACGACCTTTTCTTCGGAAATGACAGAACCGGTGTCAACAAGTCTGGATTCCGTGATAACAAAAATAGAAGACACCCTTTTAACCTGGATCGAGTCAGGAAACAGCGCTTAAACAAAAAAAACAAACGGTTTTTTCGTATTTGAGCGCCAATAAATGAGGAGAAAAAAATATGACTGTGATGCAAAAAAAATCCTTATTGTTCCTTTGCAAGTGCGGTGCCAATATTTCCAATTTCGTCGATCTTGACAGGATTGCGGATTGGGCTTCAAAGGCCGGCCATATCGATCTTGCCGAGAGTCATAATTTGCTTTGCTCCCCTGATGGGAAGAAATTCTTTCAGGAGACGCTCAAACAGAAAAAACCCGATACGGTAGTGGTTGCGGCCTGTTCACCGAAAATGCACGAAAAGACCTTCCAGGAACTTGCAGAAAGTGTGGATGTTAATATGAGTTACATCCAGATGGCCAATATCCGTGAGCATTGCGCCTGGGTGACGCAGGATAAAAATGAAGCTACCATAAAATCGATTGAATTGATCAATGCTGCAGCAAAGCGGTCATTTGAAGCAGAACCACTGAAAAAGATGACCATGGCGGTCAATACGGACATGGTTGTCATTGGCGGAGGGATCGCGGGCATAGAAGCTGCACTCTCAGCTGCAAAAGCAGATAGAAAGGTTTATCTCGTTGAAAAGGAAATCTCACTTGGCGGGGCTGTCATTAAAACCGAAGATATCGCGCCCAGTATGGAATGCTCACCTTGTCTCCTTGCGCCGCGCCTTTCCGCAGTGAGAAACAATCCCAATATCACCGTCATAACCAATGCAGAAGTAAACGAGGTTAAAGGATTTTATGGAAATTTCACCGTGAAAATCCATAAAAAAGCGCGCTATGTGGAAGAGAGTTGCATTGGTTGTGAGTCATGCTTCGAGGTCTGTCCGGTTGACGTCAAGAGTGCTTTTCATCTTAACATGGGAACCGAAAAAGCGGTTTATACCCTTTTCCCTGGTTCAGTCCCCGCTGCGGCCGCAATCCACAAGGAAAGCTGCCTGCACTTTGTTGACAATTCATGCAACGCCTGTATGGAAGCTTGTCCTTTCGGTTCGATCAATTTTAATCAAAAGGATGAAGATATCGAGGTTACAGCAGGCGCTATCATTATTGCAACGGGTTTTGCCGCAGGGGATATCGCCGGCATTAAAAATCTTAAATACGGTGCAATCGAAAATGTCTACACCACATCCGAGTTTGAGCGCATGGTATGTTCCAACGGCCCTTCCAAGGGGGAATTGAAGCTTAAAAACGGGGAAAAACCGGAAAAAATAGCGGTGATTCATTGTGCTGGCTCCATGCGAGAAGATGGCTTGCCTTACTGCTCCGGGATCTGCTGTGTTGAAGCTGCTAAAGTCGGAATGCTGGTGCGTAAACAACTTCCGGATGTTCAAATCGTAAATATCTATCAGGAGCTTGTTTTTCCAAATCCAAGGGATTTCAGCTTTTATAAACAACAGTGTGAAGCAGGAACCCATTTTCTAAAATCAGACAATATCTCTTCTGTTCTGTTATCTGAAGAAAAAGAGCGAATCCGGATAACGGCTCTTGGAATTGATCCGGTTGAGGTGGATCTGGTTGTGCTGTCAACCGGTTTACAGCCTTCGGAAAGCGCCAAAAAGTTAGCTGAAATATTGAACATTGATCTTGAAAAGGACGGCTTTTTTAAAGCCGATCATGCGCTTTTGCATGCCACGGGTGCCTCGCTTGATGGTATTTATATTGTTGGCTGTGCAAAAGGCCCTGTAAACGTCTCAGATGCCGTTGTCACTGCGCATGCGGCTATCGGCGATGCATTAAGCAAGCTTGTGCCGGGCCGGGAGATTGAGCTTGAAATCATGACCGCCTGTATTGATCCTGATAAATGCGGCGGCTGCAAGCTTTGTATCACGGTTTGTCCTTACAAAGCGATTTCCAATAATGCGGATAAACACATCTCGTTCGTGAATGAAGTTATCTGCAGAGGGTGTGGCACCTGTGTGGCGCAATGTCCAAGTGGTGCGGCCAAAGCAAAGCATTTTACCGACAATCAGATTTACGCGGAAATAGGAGGGCTGATTTATGCCTGAAACAACGTCAACAATCATTGCTTTCGTATGTAACTGGTGCTCTTACGCCGGAGCGGATCAAGCCGGCGGACTCAGGCTGGATTACCCTGTAAATATAAAACTTGTGCGGGTGATGTGCAGCGGCCGTGTCGATCCGCAGTTTGTGATGGATTCTTTCAGGAAAGGCGCTGACGGCGTGATGATTTTAGGGTGTCATCCTGGGGATTGTCATTACAGGAACGGCAATATCAAAGCCATGAAACGTTCCATCCTGCTTGAACAGATGCTGCCTACCTTCGGCATCGACCCGAAAAGGTTCAGGCTTGACTGGGTGGCTGCGGGCGAAGCAGAACGGTTTAAAGAGGTAGTGACCGAAATGAGCGAAACGATTAAAAACATTGGGCCTTTACATTTGAAAGGCTTTGTTGAAAGTGAGGTGGCTTAAATGGCGAAACCAAAAATAGCATTCTACTGGTGCGCTTCCTGCGGCGGTTGCGAAGAGGCCATTGTTGATCTGGCGGAACAAATCCTTCCGGTGGTTGAAGCGGTGGACATTGTTTTCTGGCCGTGCGCCATGGATTTTAAAACCAGAGATATTGAGCAAATGGCAAATGGCAGCATTGCGGTGGCCTTTATAAACGGTGCGGTCAGGACTTCCGAACAGGAACACATGGCGAAATTGATGCGCCAAAAATCAGGGCTGGTCGTCGCATTCGGGAGCTGCGCAGGCCTTGGCGGCATACCGGCGCTGGCCAACCTGACCAGCCGGAAAAAAATTTTCGAGGCCTCGTATCATGACTGTCCTAGTGTCTTCAACCCTGATGGAGTTGAACCGAAAACAGAAGTTGTGGTCGACGGGCATAAACTTACGCTGCCCACCTTTTATGAAACTGTTTATAAATTGGATGATGTCATCACCGTAGACTATTATCTGCCGGGTTGCCCGCCGACAACCGACATAATCGTTAATGCCATCAACGCCATTTTAGAAGGCAAACTTCCGCCAAAGGGCGCTGTACTTTCTCCTGACAAATCCTTATGCAGCTCATGCAAACTCAATGACACCAAGCCGGATCAGGTATGCATTGGGCCAATTAAAAGGATTATTGATATTATCGCTGATCCCGAAAAATGCTTTTTAACGCAAGGATTGATTTGCATGGGGCCGGCTACCCGCGATGGCTGTGGTGCCCTCTGTATTCAGGGCAATATGCCCTGCACCGGCTGCTTCGGCCCGACAGATTCCTGCCGGGATCAAGGCGGCAAGATGATTTCAAGCTTAGGGGGCATTCTGGAAGGAGAGGATCGGGATTCATTGCAAAAGGCGACAAAAGGCCTTGTTGATCCATCCGGCACCTTCTACAGGTATTCCATGTCGGCATCGCTTTTAGGAAGCGCAAGGAAGGAGGGTGAATAACCATGGGCAGAACAATCACAATCGATCCAATCACAAGGCTTGAGGGACATGGAAAGATCACCATTATTCTGGACGATGGCGGGGGCGTTGAACGAGCTTTTTTTCAGGTGCCGGAGTTAAGAGGATTTGAAGCTTTCTGTGTGGGAAGGCCGGCTGAGGATATGCCTCAGATAACCTCGCGCATATGCGGTGTCTGCCCGAGCGCACATCATATGGCGGCGACAAAGGCGCTGGATGCGCTTTACCAGGTGGAACCACCCCATGC
>PNOB01000141.1 GCA_013824585.1 Desulfobacterium sp.
GCTATTTTAGATAACAAGAGATTGCGGAGGCTGCAAGCCTTTTTGATGGATGGATACGATATCGGGGGTAAAAAAAGTTCATGAAGTATATTGGTGCACATGTCAGTATAAAAGGCGGTGTGGAAAACGCGCCGGAAAATGCGTTTAAAATCAATGCAAAGGCCTTTGCCATGTTTCTGAAGAATCAACGCCGCTGGAACGCTCCGCCCATTCAGGAGATTCAGGCTGAAAAATTTAAAATCAATTGTGAGAAATACGGGTTTCATCCCGATCATATTCTTGCTCATGACAGCTATCTGATTAATCTGGGTCATCCGGATGATCAGAATCTTGAACGATCACGGGATGCTTTCCTGGACGAATTAAAACGGTGTGAGATACTGGGGATAACCAGACTCAATTTTCATCCAGGAAGTCATGTGAATGGTTTTCCTGTGCAGGACTGCCTGGACAGAATTGCAGAGTCCATCAATTGGGCTCACGCTAAAACCCGAAGTGTGGAGACCGTGATTGAAAATACATCCGGGCAGGGAACCAATGTCGGATATTCATTTGAACATCTATCTTATATCATATATCATGTTGAAGATAAGAGCCGTGTGGGCGTCTGTCTGGATACCTGTCATCTGTTTGGCTCACCGGAAGGTTATGATATCCGGGAATGGCTCGAATATGAAAAAACAATGAAACGATTTGAATCAATTATCGGGATCAGGTTTCTTGCGGGAGCCCACTTGAATGATTCAAAGAAAAAACACCAGAGCAGGGTTGACCGGCATGCATCCATTGGAAAAGGAGAGATCGGTACAAATGGTTTTCAGTACATCATGAATGACAACCGGTTTGACAATATCCCATTGATTCTTGAAACACCTGATCCGGATGAGTGGAAAAAAGAGATCCGATTTTTATATTCTATGCAGAAAAAAGAATAAGGCGAACTAACCGGTTTTATCCGGAAAAGGACACAGCCTGACCATTTTGCATTTCGGACATGCCGGCTTTCTTGCCGTACAGATCTCTCTTCCAAAATAGATCAGATACAGAGAAAAATCGTTCCATTCTTTTTTTGGTATGATATCCATGAGGTCGAATTCTATCCTGGCTGGATCTTTATGGAGCGTTAACCCGAGTCGTTGTGAAATTCTGGATACGTGTGTATCCACCACCATTGAGGGAATATTGAAGGCAGCGCCACGAACAACATTTGCTGTTTTTCTGCCAACCCCGGGGAGTTGAATCAGCTCTTCGATACCGGAGGGCACTATACCCTGGTGGTTCTGGATCAGGGACTTGCAGCACTGTTTCAGATTTTTCGCTTTATTCCGGTAGAAGCCTGTAGAATGAATTAATTTTTCTATCTTTTGCCGGGGTGCATTTGCAAACGCTTCAGGAGTCGGGAGTTCTTGAAACAGTCTGGGCGTTACACTGTTTACCTGCCGATCCGTGCATTGGGCGGATAAGATAGTGGCCATCAACAATTCAAATGGGCTTTTATGATAGAGCTGGGTCTTGACATCCGGGTAGCTCTCTCTTAATATCTGTCGAATGTTACGTATGCGATTGGTATTTTTCATGATAACGGTTACATCGGCCAACGGATAACCCGCTGACCGGATAGAATGAATGACAAACAAACCCCAGAGAAAAAAAATCGCTGGAGAACAAGTATTGAATGGTTACTTACCATGAAAACCGGATCAAGAAAAGTAAGAGGTCTTGGATTGTGTTCAGATTGACTTTAATAATAAGTAAATCATAAGCAAAGGAGAGAAAAATGGTAAAGTCAAAATCAATAAAACTATCAGGTTATCTATTCGTTGTTTTTTTAATAAGCGTTATAGGATTTTGTTCTATCGTATCGGCGGAAGAAATTGGAAAGCGTATGAAGGCGATCATAAAGGCTCATGAAAAAAATATAAAAGAATGGGTAAACGCCCCCCTCCTTATCGAGTCCGTAAAAGAGCAGAATAACAAGAAGACAAGCCTGGAAGAAATAAAGAGAATAGACAAGGATTGGGTGGCCGGAAAAGCAGATGACTTTGCAATCGGATTGCAGAAGAATAAGGCCGGCGATTTTTTGCACACAAAAATGATTGAAAATACCATATTATACGCCGAAATGTTTTTATGTGATAACCAGGGTGCGGTTGTCGGCGAATATCCGAAAACTTCAGATTACTGGCAGGGTGATGAAGATAAATTCATTAAGTGCTTCAATAATGGGAACGGGCAGGTCTATATTGGACCGCTTGAATTTGATGAAAGCTCAAAAACCAATAGTGTTCAAATAGCTCTCCCGGTGTTTGATAATGGAAAAACCATCGGAGTTCTAGTGGTTGGGCTTAAAAATATAAAATAAATAATAGATTATCCCTACTACATCAGCCAACGGAAAACCCGCTGACCGGAATAAATGAATGACAATCATTGCCCAGAGAAAAACAATCGCTGGAGAACAAGCATTGAATGGTTACTTACCATGAAAACCGGATCAAGAAAAGTAAGAGGTCTTGGATTATGTTCCGGAGGTCTGGACAGCATCCTGGCCGGCCATGTTTTACAGGAACAGGGCATCGAGGTTGAATGGGTCTCTTTTGAAACCCCGTTTTTTTCATCTGAAAAGGCACGAAAAGCCTCCCGATTATACGGAATCCGTTTGACCGTCCAGGATATCACGCCGGAGTACATTGCCATGCTGAAAAATCCTCCGGCCGGTTATGGAAAATGCATGAATCCATGCATGGATTGTCATTCACTGATGTTTCGTATGGCTGGTCATATGATGATTGACAATGGTTTTGATTTTCTATTCAGCGGTGAAGTTCTGGGGCAGAGACCCATGTCCCAGACCAGGCAGTCATTGCGATATGTGGAGAAACATTCTGGGTTTGACGGTTATATTGTCAGGCCTTTAAGCGCAAAACATCTGCCAGTTTCGATTCCCGAGAAGCAGGGGCTGGTTGATCGGGAACAGTTGCTGAATCTGGACGGAAGATCCAGAAAGCCGCAGATCAGACTGGCCCGGAATTTTGGTATCACAGAATATCCGGCACCTGCAGGCGGATGCCTGCTGACGGACAGAGTTTTTGGTCAGCGATTAAAAGATCTGTTTGACCATCAGGATGATTACGATGAAAGAGATTTCCATCTGTTAAAATTCGGACGGCATTTCCGTCTGGATCCATCCATAAAAGTGATTGCAGGGAGAACAGAGGAGGATAACAATCAGATTGCGAAATTATACAATTCAAAAAAAGACATGCTATGCAATCTGGTGAAAATCCCCGGGCCGGTTGTGATGGTTCCAGGTGGATGCGGTAGTGAGAATAAACGTCTGCTTGCTGTAACCATCTGCGCTTCTTATGGCAAGGTTCCGAAGACACTGCCTGTTGATGTCTGGATCAAGACGGTCGAAGAGCGGAAGAAGGTTCAGGTGATTCCTCTGCCTGTGTCTGCATTTCAAAAATGGATGATTGGATGATACCAATAGCCTTAGTAATCAGCACAAGTCAAAATAAGTTGTTGATTTCAGATAGCAAAAATGCATCTGATAGCCTAAAATGCTCTTGACACACAAAACCTTTGTTCATATAATTACACCTAATCAAAGTAATACCTTATAAAATCCCGCTCAATCGGAACGAGGGGTAAAATGGAGATCATTAGGAACCTCGTAAAAAAGATCAAAGGGATTTCCCTCCTCTGGAAAATCAACCTCACCGGTATTTTAATTATTCTGATCTTCACCATTATCATCTACGCGCTCATACTTCCTTACATGGCAAAGGAAAAAATGGAAGAACGGCAGGGAAAACTGCGGGCGGTCGTTAATGCCGCTTCATCCATGATCGATTTCTATGATAGAGCTGCCCGAAAGCAGGGTTGGTCACCTGATCACTCCATGCCAAAGACAATCGAAGACGCCAAGCGTGAGATCATCAAAAATCTTCGGGAAATGCGCTACGACAAAACCGAATTTTTCTTCATCCTGGACGGCAACGGCAACATGATCATGCATCCCACAAAGCCGGAGCTGGAGGGGAAAAACATGCTGGATGTGCAGGATCCTGAAGGCATCAAGCTGTTTCAGGAGATGGTCATCAACTCCCAACGCGATGGTGAAACTTTTGTCCGGTATATCTGGCAGTCCAAATACAGCCCCGTTATCTTCGAACCACAAATGACTTATGCGCGATATTTCTGGCCCTGGGACTGGGTTATCTGTTCGAGTCTCTACACCCAGGATATTGTTGATGCCATGCAGATCATGAAAATCCGCTCGGCACTGTACGACATCCTGGCGGCTATTATTGCCATGACGATTCTGTTCATCGTGATGCACGTCAGTTTATCAAGGCCCCTGACCAAACTTCTTTCCGGCATCAAAGAGATTCACAACGGCAATCTCAATTACCATATTGAAGTCACCTCCCTGGACGAGATCGGTTACCTCTCCCGGGAATTCAACCTCATGGTGGATGGCCTGAAGGAAAGTCAGGACCGCATCGTCCGCTCCGAATCGAAATACCGGGAATTGACGGACATGCTCCCGGACATTATCTACGAGGCTGACTCCAACTTCCGCATCAACTACCTCAACAATGCAGGCTATAAATTGACGGGCTATACAGAAGAGGATATCCGGCATGGACTGTCCCTTCAGTATCTGGTTGAAAAAGACGACTTCAGCCGTCTTGATGAAATGTTAAAGAAGGGCGAAGACAACAAAGTCTTTATTACCCATAAAATCATCAAAAAAGGGGGAGGATTTTTTTACGGTGAGAACAACACCGATACTATTTTCGAAGGTGGCCAACCTGTCGGTCTTCGGGGCAGTATCCGGGATGTGACAGAGAAGCAGAAGATGGAGGAACAACTTCTCCAGGCTCAGAAGATGGAGACCATCGGCACTCTGGCCGGGGGACTGGCCCATGATTTCAACAATGTCCTGGGTGGTATTGTAAGTACATTGTCCATTATTCAGTACGAGCTCAGAAAAAACCAGAAGATCGAACCGGAAAAGCTCAAGAAATACCTAGAAATAATGGAAAATTCAGGTCAAAGGGCCGTGGATATGGTTCAGCAGCTCCTGACCTTGTCCCGTCGGAGTGAAACACATTTCTCTCCCATCGACCTGAATGCAACAATTCAGAATGTCAAAAAAATATGTGATAATACATTTGACAAGTCCATTGATATCCGCATTTACATCTACGAAGAACCTTCACTGGCTTACGCCGATCCCGCACAGATGGAACAGGTTCTGCTGAATCTCTGCGTCAACGCCAATCATGCCATGACCATCATGAGAAACGAAGGAGAACCTAAGGGAGGTCGATTGTCCATCGGTCTGGATAAAATCCATGCCGATCGGAACTTCTGTGCGGCCCGTCCCGAGGCAAAGGAAATCGATTACTGGCAGCTTTCTGTCGACGACACGGGGATCGGCATGGACCCGCAAACCATCGCCAAGATATTTGTACCCTTCTTTACGACAAAAGAAAAGGGAAGGGGGACAGGGCTAGGCCTTTCCATGGTTTATAATATAATCCATCAGCATGAAGGCTTCATCAATATCTACTCTGAAATCGGTATCGGTACAACCTTCGATGTCTATATACCTGTGCTCTACGGAGCCAAGATTGCCGATGAGGAAGAGAAGGTAAGGGAGCTTTCCCAGGGAGAAGGGTTGATCCTGGTCGTCGATGACGAAGAGGTCATGAGGCAGACGGCAGAATGGATTCTGGGGAAATGCGGATACAGAGTGATTTTCGCTTGTGACGGAGCCGAAGGGGTGCAGATTTTCAAAGAGAGGCACAGGGAGATTAAAGGCGTTCTCCTTGATCTTGTCATGCCGAGAAAATCAGGGGAGCAAGCCTTTCTGGAAATGCGAAAGATCAACAGCAATGTCAAGGTGATTCTGGCCTCTGGTTTCAGGCAGGATGAACGGGTCAATATCGCCCTGGAACAGGGGATCAACGCTTTTATCCAGAAACCTTATACCGTGGAGAAGCTAGCCGAAGTAGTAGCGGAAGTATTTGGCGGAACTTGTGTTGATGACCAGGGGATGAAATCATGAAGATCATTAAATTGACAGGATGTATCTGGATATTGATAATACTAGTTCTGCAATCCTGTTCCCCGAATCAGCAACAGACGAGTCAGAGCGATGTCCATGATCGCGATTCGAAGATCGAAAAGTGGGTGGAGGTCTTCCAGCCATCGGTCATGTCCCGCGAGGAAAGAATGAAAGAGCTGCGCTGGTTCCGTGAAGCCGCTAAGGACCTGCGGGGGCTCAATATCTACTCCGCAGCGGAAAACATCGACACTCATTACTGGGAAAGCCGCGTCCTCACCAGGGCATTTGAGGATATCACCGGCATTAAGGCGGTTCACAGGATCATTCCCGAGGGGGATTTGGTACCTCTCGTTGTTGAGCAGATGGAGAA
Organism: Desulfobacterium sp.; assembly: GCA_013824585.1. Taxonomy (GTDB): domain Bacteria; phylum Desulfobacterota; class Desulfobacteria; order Desulfobacterales; family SURF-7; genus QZKS01. Next base: position 6,453 of record PNOB01000141.1, read on the forward strand.
AAATATTCGGCACTATGACATCTATGTTAGCGATGCGGACCTCATCGGCTATCATCTCCGCACAAAAGCCATTGTAAACCTGACGGAATACATAGGTGGTGAAGGTAAAAAATACACCAATCCCTACCTGGATTTGGACGACTTTCTGAACCTGGAGTTCGGACAGGATTATGACGGTAATCAGCTCCAGCTTGCCGATGAACAGTTTGTCAATCTCTACTGGTTCCGTTACGACTGGTTCACCCGGGAGGATATCAAGAAGCAGTTCAAGGCGAAATACAGCTATGAACTCGGTGTCCCCGTCAACTGGTCGGCCTACGAGGATATCGCGGAATTTTTTACCAATACGAAAATTGACGGTAAAAAGGTTTATGGGCATTTCGATTACGGGAAGCCAGGGCCATCACTAGGCTGGCGCTTCACGGACGCCTGGCTTTCCATTGCCGGTGTCGGCGATAAAGGCCTGCCCAATGGGATGCCCGTCGATGAATGGGGTATACGGGTCGAGAACAGAATTCCCGTAGGATCATCAGTCACACGGGGAGGAGAGATTAACGGTCCCGCCGCTGTCTATGCCCTGGAAAAATATATCGAATGGCTGAAGAAGTACGCTCCCCCTGAAGCCAGAAACTGGGAATGGCACGATGCAGGTGCGTTGTGCGCTCGGGGCAACATCGCCCAGCACATTTTCCAGTATGTTACCTGGCTGTCGGACCCGGTATTTCACACCCCGGGCAGTCCCGTTTGTGACAAAGAGGGAAAGCCCCTCTGGCGGGTAGCCCCGACGCCTCACGGACGCTACTGGGATGAAGGGATGAAGGTCGGCTATCAGGACCCTGGCAGCTGGACAATCCCCAAAAATACCACCGGCAAGCAGCGGGCGGCAGCCTGGCTCTGGGCGCAGTTTTGCGTATCGAAAACCGTCGAGTTGAAAAAATTTTTGATTGGCGGTACGCCCGTGAGGAAATCCACCGTATTCTCCGATTACCTGACCCAGCATATGGATGATTACGGTGGCATCATCGACTTCTACCGTTCATCTGATGCGAAAAGATATACGGGAAGCGGCCGAAATGTCCCCCATTATCCCAAACTGGCCTCACTGTGGTGGAAAAACATCTCCAAGGCTATGACGGGAGAACTGACGCCGCAACAGGCCATGGACAATCTGGCAAAGGAGCAGGACGCCGTTATGGGTTCACTGAAAATGGCCGCCTACTCACCCGTCCTGAACAAGGAAAAGAAAAAGGAAGACTGGCTCTATGGGCACCCGGCGGACGTGTCTCCCAAGGCGCCCCGTCCCCGTCCCAAACCGGTCACTATGCCCTATGACGAACTAATCAAGCAGTGGAAGCGATGAAAGACTATACTTATTGTTGCACAGCTTAGCTGGTTACGAGTAGGGCTTCCTAAGATGCCTCATATTATTTATTAATGTCACAGCAAAAGATTAAATCATCAATTCAATATCTCCTCAACACGTCAGGAAGCTTTTTTCACTCTTCAGCTTAATTTTTCGGCAATTCGGCTGAATCCGATTGGTGATTCATTATAAAGGCGTCTATATTCTCAACCATCAGATTGTTACCATAGCCGATTAATAGCCGACAAATAATTATCTGTCGTCAAAGGCAAACTTTTTCGCCTCAAATCATTTATGAACAAGGAGATATCACCTATGAGAAGCATCCAAAAAATCGTCGTAACCATCATCATGCCGGTGCTGCTGTTTGCTTCCGCATGCGCATCGCAAAAAGAAAATCTTCATCGGGGCTGGATCGGCGGAGCATACATCGAAGCGGATCCGTCCTGGCTGAAAAGTGTGACCCAAAACTATTTCGAGGGAAACCATGGCGTCATACCGGCTCTGCCGGAGTTGGTCCGGCAGCGGCAGGATAGCGCCATTCTGATTTCACGGGTTTTTGGGAATACTCCGGCGGCAGCCGGCGGTCTGCGAGAAGGTGATCTGATTCTGGAAGTCGATCACAGGCTGGTGGAAGACCTGTCCGGTTTTCGAAAAGCCATCGATCGGCTTGAACCCGGGGTCGGGACGCCCTTCACGCTTTATCGGAACGGAGAAATTACGGACCAGACCGTGGTCATCGGTCGGGAAACATTTCAAAGCCGACATTCCTTTACTTTGGGCTTGGGTCTGGGGAACGAGTTCGATCCCATCCCTGATCCGGACTTTACTCTGTTTTCGCTGATCCGGTACCAAACCAACGACAACCGCCTGGAATTGCATTCCCCGGAATTCCAGTATTACCAGGCTGCCCGCCGACAAGGTACTGGCGATGAAGCAACCGGAAATGATTCTGAAACAGAAACCGGCCGCGAGGGCTGGAATTTCTGGTTGGTATTTTTTGGTTTCGGCGGAAATCACGTCATCCTGTCCCAGGAAATGACGGTAGACGACATTTGAGAAGTTACCGGAAAAATAGATTGATGGGAGGGTCGCCGCTCTTTCGATAATGTGGGGGAATTCAATAAAGGCGATAATCCGCATCTCTATCCTTGCCTGTTTTTGGATTCCGGAAATCTGATAAAATACACAAAAAAAATCTTTTCTTGACAATGATTTGTGATATGTAATATGTAAAAAAGGAGCATGATGCTCGTACGTACATGCTTAAATTGCCTGCTGCCGATTGAATTGTTCTGAGTCATTCCACATATAGAGAATCGGCATGATGTTTAAATTACGACTGTAAACCATAGACTAAAAAGAAGTCCTGAAGCTACCATATAAAAGTTTTTTTTTGTAAGATTCATGAGTAAGTTCTTCGGGCCGGCATATAGGAGGAATCAGGGTTAGCAATGTACTTGCCTGACCTGTATTTTCTTCGAACTGCATTTTAATCATTCTGATAGCCGCCGACCTGAGGGACTATTTTTTTATGATATTCATAAACAAAGTTTACCTTAAAGAATAACGATTATAACACAAAACCAAAACGATCTAACAGGAGATGTAACGATGAAGATGAAAAAAAATATGGTTATTTTTTCGCTAACGGCTATGGCTACATTTTTGGTGTTTGTTTCCCTGAGTGGCTGTGGAGCAAATAGAGAAGCAGCTTATATAAAGCCCGATACGATCAAAGTCGTAGAAAAAGAAAAAGTTAATGAGCTGATAAAAAAGGCGGATATTTTTTATGAAAAAAGGGCGGAAGCCGAAAGCATGGAAACAGCCATTAAGAATTATGAAAAGGTTTTAGAAGCGGATCCCACAAATAAGGTTGTTTTGCAGAAACTCGCTTATGCATGTTATTGGTATGCGGCAGGCCATCTTATAGCCGAAAATGCCCAATGTGAATATTACAATAAAGGGGCTCAATACGGTGAAAGGGCAATGGCATTGAATTCGGCATTTAAAGCACGCGTTGCAGCCGGTGAAAAAGATTATAAGTGCCTTGATGCTCTTGGAAAAGAGGATATCCCATCGGGTTACTGGGTTTTTGCGAATCTTGGCCGATGGTCTAATCTGAAAGGTTTTACCACTGTTCTGAAACATAAAAGCAAACTCAAGACGATGGCCGACTGGGTAACCGACACGGATGAGAACTATTTTTATGGTGCTGGTCACAGGGCACTGGGAACCTTTTATGCCAAAGCGCCCAGCTTTGCCGGCGGTGATTTGGACAAGGCAAAACTCCATTTTGAAAAATCAATTAATATTTCAGATGACTATATCGGGACAAAAGTACTCATGGCTGAATTCTATGCGGTTAAGAAACAGGATAAAGAGCTTTTTATAAAGCTGCTTACCGCTGCAGTCAACAAAGATGTTAATTCAATTCCCGGCATCGAGTTTGAAATGTCTGTGGACCAGAAAAAAGCAAAGGAACTTCTTGCAAAAGCGGATGAAATGTTTGAATAAAATGAACATAAATCATCACCGCAAGGCATTTTGAAAGGCATTTGTGAGCGTCGTGGACAGGGAGCCTATGGCGAGGGTTTATACTGCCAAGAAAGATTTCGCATATTTCAAAGGGAATAAAGGGAATAAAGGAGGATTAATGTACTATGGAATTTGAAAATGGAACGCCCGAACTTACAGAGGCCTCAGCGGTCGAAAGTGTAGGTTCTCTTTTTGACCTTAATGCGGATAAGTTATCCCAAAATGTCGCTCTTCGTTATAGAGATGTCTCGACTTCTGAATGGGTGAGTGTGACATGGCAAGAATATAAGTCAAGGGTTCGTCGCTTAAGTTCCGCTCTTCTCCATG
>PNOB01000142.1 GCA_013824585.1 Desulfobacterium sp.
AGTCAAAATAGAGATTATTACATCGGGCATCATAGTCCCAGATCTTCATTGATCAATACAACCCTGATTCTGCCTTTGGGAAAAGATTTTTCGGTTATGGACCAGGAATTACAAATCCGTTCAGGGCTATTGCATTCTTCACAATGGGAAGTCTGTAAGCAAGGATTCTTTTTATCCAGTCGCATGACATTCGCCGGTGCCGCATAATTTTTGACTCTGGAAATAGCCTCCTCGATATCCGGAACGATTTTATTTCTTCCTGCCAGAATAATTACGTTCTTTGGTCCAAAGGTTATGCCGGCCACACGATTCCCGATCATATCCAGATTGACCAGTTTTCCGGTTTCGGTAATAGCATTGGTACCTGTGATAAAAAGATCAACCATCATCGCCTGCCTGCGCCGTTCCAGTGATTCTTCCTTGGAAATCTTTTTATCAAACGTATCCAGGACGGTAATGCTCCCATTATTGCAGATCGAGTCATAGATCCCTGTATCAGTCAAGGTCATGGACCCTCCCCAGGAAACGGTTGCTGGTAAAATCTCCGGAATAATCTCCTCCAGCACAATTCTTTTTGCTTCCATTGAATTCTCAGCAACATAAGCACCAAACCGGTTTGTTTCCAGCGCTTGTTTCACCTCAGAAAGCCGGATATTCCAATAATGCCAAATAGGATTTTTCATATTGCATTCCTTTACATTCAATCGGTTAAAATATCAGTAGAAATACACCTGTCAAATCAGAAGAACGGCTTTATCATTCAAAAAATCCAATACAATTTTTTCAAACTTGTCTATGGATTTTGTTTTTTTTATTTTTTTAAATATCAGATCCGGATTCTGAAAAGCCTGTGAAAGGTAGTACCAGAACCCCTTCATTTTATCAAGGACATGTGCCGGACCACTCATGGACGCCTTATATTGTTCAAGTAAAGAATCATGGAAGTCTTTTATTTTTTGTAGCTTTCCCGTAATGCGATCCTCCTTTGTTTTCAAGATCTCCGGAAGAAAAGGATTGATCAGCACGCCCCTTCCGATCATCCATCTGTCCACCTTTTTCAGACGGCTGGACAAGACCAGAAAGTCATCCAAACATCGGATATCACCATTGTAAACAACCGGGTGTTCAATAGATTCAAGACACATTTCAAACCGATCAAGGTTGATTGGTCCCTCATACATCTGAATACCGGTACGCGGATGGATAATCACTTCTTTCAACGGATAGCGGTTAAACACAGGGATCAGACGAGAAATCTCATCATCCTGATTTCTTCCAAGACGACATTTTATCGAAATCTGACCAGGTATTCTCGGAATCACGTGAGATAAAAAAGAGTCAATCTGTTCCGGATAGGGCAGCAGACCGGAACCGCGTTTTTTTTTGGCAACCATGGGGAACGGGCAACCCAGGTTCCAGTTCACTGTATCATAACCAAGATCAAATAATCTGACTGCAAAATTGATAAAATCATCCCCCTTGTTACTCATCAACTGGGGAACGATCGGTAAACCAGTATTGTTTTCCGGAAGAATATCCTTAATGTGAGATCGGGTGATTTTTTTCCCCTGGATGGTGGATATGAAAGGAGCGACTGCCAGATCAAATCCATTAAAAAATTCTGAGAAGATATTTCTGTATACCGAATTGGTTATTCCCCGGATGGGAGCCATGTAAAACATAGGATTTGGATTATTCATAAATTGCCATACCACAAATATTATTAAAAAAATGCAACATCTTATCCACCAACCCACTCCACCTATCCACTATTTCTTGTATGGTTCATGGTAGTTCTTTACTTTATCGGTAATAATTTCTTTCATTTTCCGAGTGGTTGCTTCGAAAGATGGAAGTCCTTGCGCCTGGCGAAGGGCGGATTCAGCCTCCTGTTGATACGCGGTCTTGATGCTTGTCATAACGTTCTGTACCCAGTTGCGCGACGAGGTTTTATTTTGATAATCGGCAACCTGCACCTCGCCATAGATCACCTTGGCATTATTGTCCACAAAAGCGATGGATGCCAGCTCACTGCTGATCGGCACCAGGACGGCGCAGATTTCTATGCGTACTTTTTCATTCCGTTCATTTTGAAAAATGAATGCCGTCTTTTCAATCAAGCTCGGCTTCAGTGCGGCCTGGGCCAAATATTCATTTTTTAAAAACCTCCCTGGTGCGAACCAGGAATATGTTGTTTCCAGGGTAGCCATATGTTTATTGAACTCCGACGATTCAAATTTCCCTCTCAGGAACAGTTCGTGCGCCGCGCCGGCTATCTCCGCCACCGACTTGTTCAAAGCCCATTTATTGACCTGTTCCATCCTAGCCGATTCGTCCTTTACTGGCACCAAATAAGCCAGAATGCTTTCCCGATTTTGTTGGATGGCAGTGATATTTTCTCCCATGACTGCAAATTGACCAATGGAATATGGAGCTGAGAACTCAAGATAGAGGTTATCATCGGTATTAATCACAGCACCCTGGGCGAACTTTTTCATACCCTCGGTACCCAGAACAAAATAACTTAAAAATTCATCGGCCGACCCCATCATCACTTGCTTCAGGTCGTCGGCGATTGCAGGCTCGGCTATGCGCCTTGCCAGGTCAGCCTCATCAATAGTAATCGGGGAATTGCTCCCGACAATCTCTGCATCCATATGAGTGAGCCAGAGCATAGTGTATGGGAAATTTTCCTGAAAGGTCTTGACCACGGACTTGACATTATCCGGGGTCAATTCGTAGATCGGAAGCCACTGGCATACGATACCACCCGGCCGGAGATGCTCGGACACCAGCTTGAAGTACTCGGTACTATAGAGATAACCGGCGCCTCGAAACCAGGGATGAATTGGATCTGCCGTGATGACATCGAATTTCTCCTTTGTCGTCATCAGGAAATTGCGTCCGTCGTTGAAGACGATTTTCAATTTCGGATTATCAAGAACACGGTGGTTGTATTCTGCAAAGGTCCGGGCCACGCCGATAACCTTAGGCTCTATCTCCGCAAGGGTGATCTGTTCAACACCCGGATGAATCGAGGTGGCGCCCAGCGTCATCCCGCTTCCGGTCCCGACCACAAACACCTGTTTTGGATCCTTGTTCAGCAGCATGGGCAAATGACCGAGAGTGAACTGGCATTGCCGGTCCTTCAGTAGGGTGGATGCTTCCACTCTTCCGTTGGTGATGAAGGACTGTCCTCCGCCTTTTATCCGGATCGAGCTTACAATTGCTTCAATACCTTCTGCATAGTAAAGAATATCAGCATTGGCAACGGCCTCGCGGATAACTTCGGGACTGGAAAAAGTTTTTGGCTGATTGTTTTGGTATACCGCAAAGTACTTGGTATCCCAAATTCTTAAAGCCTGATGATTGAGCGCAAAGAAAACGAGCAGGGCCACAGTCACAGCAGAGACCAGGATGGTCATTTGTTTTACCCGCTTTACACTAAAAAAAACAAACAACCCGAAACCCACGTTGATGATAATAAGCATTTGAAGAGAACGCTCGATACCGAACAAGTAGATCATCACAAATCCGCTCACCGCCGCACCGAGGATCGCTCCGATTGTATTATAAGCAAGCACTTCCCCGACTGCACTGCCCACGAGTGCCTTATATTCGACATATACCCGTCCCGCCAGTGGAAAGGCAAGACCCATAAAAAAAGCAGGCACAACCATATACGCAAACGTAAGCATGAAATTAGCCCATAATTTTGCATTGAAGAATCCCGATCCGTTCTTGAGGAAATAATTCTGCAGACCTGTGATGTTCACAGGCAGATCTGGGATGTTTATGGTCACTATCAATGCCGTCAAGCCAATGATCACCTGGACAATACCGAACCAGGATATTGCATTGCCCACTCCCTTATCCGTAATCTTGAAAATCTTAGGAAATAACCCGTACGCTTCACTGCCGAGGGCAATGCCTGTCAGGAAGGCGACGAGCATAATCGTGAACCCATAGACACTCGCTCCAATAACGATGGTGAGCATCCTGGACCAGAGGACTTCGTAGCCCAAGGCGCAAAATCCGCTTAGTCCAATTCCCCAGGCAACTAGTTTATACGGGAGTAGATATTCGCTATTTCCCTCCAATCCACCCTTGCAGGACGGACCGGTTTCAGGAAAGACTGCATCAGGCGTTTCGAGGGCAAATAATCTTGCCGCCCTGTCCTGCAAAAGAATACTGATAAGGCCGATAACGATATTCATAACCATCGCTATTATGAGTGTTGTGGTCACCGAATACAATCTCAGCAAAAAAAAACCTGCCAGCGTCGCGCCCGCAACTGCTCCCAGGGTGTTGCACCCGTAAAGAAAGGATAAATGATATCTCAAATTTTTCTGCCGGCGCGCAATAAACCGAGACAGCACCGGCAGCGTGCCGCCCATCAAAATGGCCGGAACGATCAAAGCAATTATGGAAAATAGAATGCGAATGAATGAAAGATACAAAAGAGAATCGTCGCATCCCTGCGCAAGGGGAATGTAAATGGCAGGATAGATATGCATCAGCCCCATGAATATCCAGGCAAAAAGTGCTATGCCGAGCTCAAGAAGTCCATAAAGATACAAAGGCCGTTTAACGGTATCGACATACCTTCCGATCACATATCCGCCGATTGACAGACCCGCCATGAAGATGGAAAGGACCGCCGTCACTGCCAGATGGGATCCACCGAAGACAAGGCTCAATGATCGGACCCATACAACCTGGTAGATCAGCGCTGCTGCACCGGATAAAAAAAACAGGATATAAATGAATCCCGAAACAAAAAAATACATATTGTATCCCTTTCAATAATGATCGTCCGCTTGCTTTTTAGGACGCTTGGAACCATAAATCAGATCGGCTTTCAGCTTAAAAATTCCAAGAAGATATTTCTGTATACCAAATTGGTTATTCCCCGGATGGGAGCCATGTAAAACATAGGGTTTGGATGATTCATACATTGCCATACCGTACCAGGGTTCCTGTGATCACACTCCAGCCAAGCACCAGCAAGGTAATCACGGCAATGATCCCTGATGTAAATCGATCCATACGAGTCTCCGGTCTTTTTTCACGGTAACCGAGAATCCAGCCCAAAGCAAACCCACCCAGAATACCTCCCAGATGTCCCCAATTGTTGATCCCTGACATTAAAAATCCAAAAATAAAAAGCGTCAGAATCCATGAGCCTATCTGTTTGAACACCAGATTTCCATATTGCCCTCCCCTGCTCCATCCAAAAAAAAGAAGTGATCCCAATAAACCGCAAATTGCGGAAGAAGCGCCAATGGTCAGAGAAATACCTGCCATGTATGACAAATAAAACCCGATTACTCCGCCGATGCTGTAAATGATAAGAAAACGATATACTCCATATTCCCGAGTCACAACAGGAGCAATCTGTTTTAAGGCCACCATGTTAAACAGGATATGAAGGATTCCTCCATGAAGATAGTTTGCGGAAAGGAAAGTCAACCAACCAAGAGACCACCAGAGATGGATATTATCAATGGGCTCCGTCCCTGTTGCGCCGAGCAATAAAAGGCTGTACGTATCCGGAGATAACGCAGTAAAAGGATTCAGGGTTATCTCTGGAATACTGGAATTTAAAAACAGGGAAAGAACAAACATTCCAATATTCAGAAACATCACTCCCTGTATCAGCATCTCAGAATCATTGAGGGCATTGATCCATCGTTTTTTCAATCTTGCAGAATATCCGGTTGCGCTGCCGCACCAGATACAGTGTGCTTCGGCAATATCGGTAATCTTTCCGCAATGAGGACATAAAATCGCTCTTACCTGTTTATTCATAATTTTCCTGAGTCTGCAAAAATATAAAAATCTGAACCAGAAATTGTTACTTTAATTCTATCGCGCCATGTGTCAAGTAATGATTTACAGACAATGAACTTTTTTTTATTCGTTTTGCAATTAAAAAGATAAATTGGCCATCATCAAAAATTGAACTTGAGGCTGTTTTCAAAGGATTCTTTTCTTCAGAAATGCCTCTCCGGTTTTCATTCAACTGTTTTCATCTTTTCGAACACCTCTCTACATGTTGCATAGATATTGCCATTGACACACAAGTGCCCTTCCCATATGTTCATCTCTAAAAAAAACAACGTCTTACCAATTCGGTTTGAAACTGTTAAATGACGGGATAGGGACAAAGTGGAATCCGAACTCCGAGAGCATCGAAAATTGCATTACTTTCGGCAAGGAAATCGGCTTAAACGTAAAATCAGGTTGCGAAACCACGGACGATTGATTTATAATAAGTAATCTATTCTGCAAACAGACAACGCTCCCCTAAAATGGTTATAACCGGTGTGATGATGAAAAGCAGAAAGCACTTTCCGGTCCCGGCAATAATTTTCACGTTGGTGCTTGCCGTCACAGCTTCTGGTGCGGAAGCACAGTCCGGAGGGCTTATCGCCGGCACCTACCGCTGTTCCTCGTACAATGTCTCGGGCGGCGGCGGCTCCTGTCGCACCATGCAACCGCTCCTGTTGGATCCAGACGGGACCTACCAATACTCTTCCACCCGCGGACACTGGAGCATTCAAAACGGTAAGCTCTTTCTTTCTGATTCCAAACTGTGGGGCGACGGGGCGATCCTGGGGAATGACACGATTCGCTTTGAATACGATTACCGCGGCCTCCGGCATGTGGTAACCTGGATCTGCCGGGAGTACGCCCGGGCGGATTCGAAAGACGTGGCGCCCGTGAAAGCGCGTGCTGCCGCCCCCGAAGTTGCATATGTGGGGGTATCGCTCACCCTGGAATTCGGCACGGCGGTGGGCGGGTTGAGCAACTTTACCATTGTCCCGGTCGAGTTCGCCGTCAGCTACACGCATAACGTCCCCTTGCCCGCTGGAGCGGTGCAGGGGATAGCATGGGAAACGAGTTCCACGACAGTTGCTTTGGCCACCAACCAAAACAACAAACTCATGAGCGGGAAGCGGTATGTGGTGTTCTTGTCCTGGCCGCGCGAAACAATCCCGGTTACCATTCTGGATCTTCCTTCGACCAATAAGGATTACCAAGCGACGCTGAAAGCCACACTCGACGGCGCCGGTGTGTTAGCGCAGATCGATCAACGCTGAGAACATAAGGACAGCGGTCTGAAAAAATAGAACAAGAAAAATCACAGCGGGTCATTCATCCTTTCGGATTCGAGCAGATAGGCATTTCGTAAAAACCGGGAGACGACAAGATGAAGAAAAAAAAGCCGATCGATTCGTCGATGAATGAAAAAGCCAAACAAATACTAGATCTTGCATTAACCCTAAACCAAGCTTCGAACATCGATGAAATTCTGTTGGATCTCGGACAAAAGATAATTGATTTTTGTCATGCCGAAGGAGTCAGTATTTATGCTTATGATCATACCAGCGGTGAACTCTATTCCAGGAGTAAAATCAGGAACACCGTTGAAGAAATACGGATTCCGATTTCCTATGACTCCGTTGCCGGATATGCGGCTAAAACGGGTTTAACCATCAACCTGTCCGATCCTTATGAACCGGATTCATTAATCGATTTTCCCCGAATGAAATTCGATGATTCCTGGGATAAAAGGACGGGCTTCAAAACCCGTTCATTATTGGCCGTTCCCATGAATTATCGCAATACCGGCCTGCAGGGAGTAATCGAATTGGTGAACACCCAAAAAGGATCGAAATTTAATAAAACGGATATGGAGCTACTATCTTTGGTGGCCAACGCGGTGGCCGTGGCTTTATATAATCAAAACCGCTTTTTTCCCAAACCCGGCAAATTCGATTTTCTGCTTGAAACACAGATCATCAGCCGGGATGAACTGAATCGTGCCATTGAATACGCCCGGGATCATCGCGATCATCCACTGGAAGGAGATGTGACGACGGTATTAATGGAAAGGTTCAATGTCCAAAAAGACCTCTTGGGAAAAGCACTATCCGATTTTTTCAATACTCCATTCATCCCGTTTTCCTCAACCTTGATAATTCCATCGGAATTATTGGAAGGATTAAACGAAAACTATCTTCGTAAAAATTTTTGGGTTCCCTTGGACCATTCAAAAGGAACACTTACAATCCTGATCGATGATCCGAATAACGCTTACAAAATCAATGAGATTAAACGTTCGATCGATGCGCATGATTACGATTTCCATGTCGGATTGCGGAAGGATATTTTGGAATTCATCGAATCCGCCAAGGGCAGATTGAGACCCAAGGAAGACATCAGCACCCTGATCGGTCATCTGAAATCCGAGGATGGTGAAATCCAATTCCTTGATACGATGGATAACCTCTTGAATGAAGATGCGCCTGCCATCGTAAGAACCATTAATAAAATCATCCGGGATGCGATTGAGCAAAAGGTATCGGATGTTCATATCGAACCATATGCGAATCGCAAAACCGCCGTCATCCGATTCCGCCGGGACGGCGTCTGCTTTAAATATACTGAAATCCCTTTTACGCATACTCGCACACTGGTCAACCGAATTAAAATCATGTGCCGTCTCAAGGTGGACGAACATAAAATTCCCCAATCCGGAAAAATGAAACTTCAGTACGGCAGCAAAGACATCGAACTCAGAATCGAGATCACCCCCACCTATGGCGCCAACGAAGATGTCGTCATGCGGCTTTTGCCTTCCGGGGCCCCGATGTTGTTGAAACATCTCAACCTTTCCCAATCCAACCTCCTCCATCTGGAAAAGATCATCGCCAAACCCTATGGTATTATATTGGTGGTCGGCCCCACCGGCTCCGGAAAAACCGCGACCCTGCATTCCATTCTCGGGCAATTGAATACGGAAGAAAAAAAAATTTGGACGGCGGAAGATCCGGTTGAAATAACCCAATACGGATTGCGTCAGGTTCAGATCAATCCATATTTCCGCCCGGAACCATACTCCTTTTCAAAAGCCATGCGTTCCTTTTTACGAGCGGACCCGGATATCATCATGGTCGGAGAAATGCGCGATCAGGAAACGGCCGCCATCGCCATCGAAGCATCCTTGACCGGACATCTGGTATTGTCGACACTGCACACCAACTCCGCCGCGGAAACGATCACAAGGCTGGTCGAAATGAAAATCAATACGATCAATTTATCGGACGCCCTCCTGGGTGTTTTGGCTCAACGCCTTGTCAGGCTTCTCTGCCCGTTATGTAAATCCCAAACCCATCCGACCCAGGTGGAGTTGGAAACGATACGAGAGCTCTATGGTCCGAAATATTTCCCAGAGCTTGGGATCAATTATGATGACAATTTTGTTCTTTACGAACACCGCGGATGTGATGGTTGCCATAATACCGGATATCGGGGCCGAACCGCCATTCATGAGCTTATAATATGCTCGGACAATATCAAGGCGTTAATTCGTCAAGGAGGATTGGCCGACCAAATCAAGTCACAGGCTTTGCAGGAGGGAATGCGCACGCTGCTGATGGACGGACTACAGAAGGTATTGCGGGGCGAGACTGATTTGTCTCAGGTGCTTAAGGTCTGCATGACGTGAAATAGCTTTTTCGTTTTGAATCCGACGAAACGATCCATTTGATTCACGCTGGAAGCAGGACAATCGCATATCTTTTTTTACGAATTAAGGATCTTGAGCATATAGTTATTTTCCCATGCGGCCTTAAGTCTTTTGGTTTGTATACTGCCCTTGAAAGTTTTTTCCTGTTTTAGATTGCAATTCCAAGCAGACTGGTATATATTTCACGCATTCTTTATTCATATTCCGATTCCCGATCCCGACGTCTGAATTGCAGCCACAAACATCAAAGAAAAAAAAGGAGGTCCGCAATGAAAACCGCTGTTACTGTTTTCAGTTTGCTGTTCATTCTTTTGTCTCCGAACCTCTCAGCAGCTCAAGACAACCATTTTATCATCGGCGTGGAAGAACTCGACTACTTGCCGTTTTACAGCGGCGAGGGTAAGACATACAGCGGATATGCCCGTGAGTTGCTGGACGCCTTTGCCAAGGAACGCGGATATTCATTTGACTATAGACCCTTGCCGGTCAAACGCCTATTAGACACTTTTCTCAAGAACAAGGTCGATTTCAAGTTCCCGGACAATTCGAATTGGCAAACCGACTTAAAAAAAGGCTTTCAAATTATCTATAGTGAACCGGCCATTGTCTGTATCGATGGCGTCTTGGTGCTGCCGAACAATAAGGGCCGGGGAATTGAGCACCTGAAGAAACTCGGCACCGTCCTTGGGTTTACGGCCTGGGACTACCTCGATCATATCAAACAAGGCACCATCGCTATATCGGAGAACTCATCTTTTCAGGGTTTGTTGAAACAAGTGATCATCGGTAGAATCGACGGCGCCTACATCAATCCGGAAGTTGCCCGGTACCAGCTTGAAAGGATTATGAATCAACCCCGGGCGTTGGTATTTGATCCTGTTCTTCCCCATACCCAAAGCGCGTATCTGCTTTCCACGATCAAACATCCAAATATTATACTTGAGTTTAATCGGTTTCTCAAAGACAAGGCCGCCTTGGTGGAACAGCTGAAAAAAAGCCATTTCATGGATGTGTCCAATACGCCTTGAGGTGAAATTCCACATATCATCAAAAAAATCCTGAAACATCTTAATCTTTGGGACACGCAGTGAAGCTTAGCGCTAAACGAACA
>PNOB01000143.1 GCA_013824585.1 Desulfobacterium sp.
GCATATTGAAAATCATGTTTTGAAACTCATGGGGAAACCGAGCCACCAGTCTCTTTTAAAATTTAAAAATCTTTTTTTCCGATTATCCAAATTGGCTGGTAAAAACCAATATCTAACCTATTATCTGATTGCAGCTCATCCCGGGTGCCATGAAAAAGATATGCATTCACTTCGAGAATATGCTTCCCGGAAGTTACAAATCCACCCTGAACAAATCCAAATTTTTACTCCTACGCCATCCACTTATTCCACACTTATGTACTACACTCAGGAAGACCCGTTTACGAAAGAAAGAATTTTTGTTGAAAAAAATCAAAACCGGAAAATCCAACAGAAAACAATCATTATTCGGTAGTCCGGTTTAGAAGAATGAAAAATAATGCCAGTTATTATGTTTATTTTTTCACAATATCCTGAATTCTGATTGTCATAAAGTTATATAACATTCCGTAATTAAATAAAATATTATCTATATAAATGCTGTGTATAATAATTGCATATTATAGATACAATTAATTTTTCTTTCTTGTTGACATGTGAACAATTCCATATTAACAACAAGATATTGTGGTATATCTCCTTATGAGACACAATTTGTTTTAATTGAGCCCATGATGAATCTGTTTTCTGAAAAACTTGATAAAGAGAATGGTTTTATGGTTCTGCAAAACCATTTTGTGAACCGGGTGGTCCGCAAAGCCAATCCAGAACAATATCATGTGAGGATTTTAAATGGACTATCTTGAAAGAACCAAAACAAACATTACATCTAAAGCCCCTGATCCTCCAAATTCTCAACCAACTGAGAATAAAGACTTAATAAGCAACCATGCTGTGTCCTATAGTGAAAAAGAAATCAAACAAAAAGATCTGATCAATCAATTAAACTACCTGAACTTCCAGAGCAAATCCGTTTTTATCAATTTCAAGCATCAGACATATGATCAAATGCTCACAATTCAGGCAACACCACAACCCTGCATGAGTCAATACCTTGTTTGTCTTTGGCAGGAGGCAAACCAGATTGAAAAAATTTCAGATGCCTTTCGATTTCATAATCTTACAATTTCCAATGGGCGGAAACTCATTTCCGTTCAGGCCTCCCTCCGGAAAATAAATTCAAAAGGGATCTGCCTTACACTTCCTGAAACCTGTATTGAAACACAAGCAAGACAAGCAGGCCGTCTTGCTTGTACAAACCTGAAAACACAATTGATACAAAACAGTGTCTTTTTCTCAGGGAATCTTCTGGACTTCAGCGCTGAATCTTTTCGAATTGGATTACAGGCAGAACCGCCACAGACCTTTCAATGGATCAATTCCAAAGCAAAAGTAAATATTATCTTTTCCAATTCTCAAGAAAATCTGTATTCAGGCGAGTGCAGGATACTGAAACAAAAGTCCAGCCAAGAAGCAATAGAGTATGTCCTGGAACCATTGAACCATATTGCTCAACGATTCAAACCAAAAGAGTATCGCAGTCATCGTTTACAATTAAATCCATCACCGGATATGATCTTTACACACCCATTGACCCAAAAACGATTTAACCTCAGGGTAGTCGATATATCAGGTTCAGGTTTTTCTGTTGAAGACAATAAAAATCAATCTTGCCTTTTGGCTGGAATGATCATCCCATCCCTTGAAATCAATTTTGCGGGCAATTTTAAAATTCAATGCAGAGCACAGGTTGTCTATAGAAAGAATGTCAAAGATGATAATAATGGAATATATATCAAATGCGGTTTGGCATTTCTTGATATTGATATACAAGAACATCGAACACTCCTTGCACTTCTCCATCAGAAAGTAAACCAGAACGCTTATGTCAGCAACAAAGTGGATATGGACGAACTCTGGGAATTTTTCTTTAAAACCGGATTTATCTACCCCGGAAAATATAATTTTATCAGTGAGAATAAAGAAACGATAAAAGAAACCTATAAAAAACTCTATACAGAAAACCCAACAATCGCGACACATTTTATTTATCAGGAAAATGGTTCTATCAAGGGTCATATGTCCATGCTGAGATTTTATGACAAAACTTGGTTAATTCATCATCACGCTGCTATCAAATCCGCCCAGTTAAAAGCAGGGCTGGTTGTGTTAGATCAAATCGGTAAATATATATGTGACTGCTGCAGACTTCATTCCAATCACATGGATTATCTGATCTGTTATTTCCGACCAGAAAATAAATTTCCAAATCATATTTTTGGAGGGGCGGCAAGGGCCATTCAAAATCCCAAAATTTGTTCTCTTGATACATTCTCATATTCACATTTCCGAAAACAATCCAACAGCACGAATAGCCTCCCTGAACCTTGGAGTATTTCAAAACCAACCAGAGAAAATCTACTTGAGCTGAAAAGTTTTTATGAAAAAGATTCAGGTGGACTCATGTTGCAAGCATTAGACCTTGAACCGGATGTTGTGAATCGTCATGCCCTTGCAGAAGAATATGCCCGGTTGGGATTCCGGAGGGAGAGACGACTTTTTGTTCTGAAAAAAGCAGATATCCTCAAAGCGATCCTTCTGGTAAACACCACTGATACTGCATTGAATATGTCAGACCTTACCAATTGCATCAAAATGATTGTCCTTGATCAGGAAGATTTGAACAGGGAAATCGTTAAACAGTCGATATTTATTTTATCACGCTATTTTTCACAGAAAAAACTACCATTTTTAATCTACCCTCTATCATTTGCAGAAAAAGAAAAGATCCCCTTTGAAAAACGTTACAACCTGTGGATTTTAGACCCCCAGTATTCGGACGAATATTTTAAAAGTCTTGATGGATTGTTAAAATTCAACAAGAGCTAAAATCTCCTGAATTTCAAATTATGCGGTCGGGAATCTTTGATGTTAGAAAAATGCTCAGGATGGAATCAAAATAATATTCAATAAATGGCCCTCTGTTCGATAGAGGCGGAGGCATATAAGGCATAAATCTATGCGACACGTAAAAAATCAATATTTTTTATCTTACTATTGAACATAATCGTTTCACAGACATAATCGATATTTTCTTGGAGTTCTTGTCTCTTTTGTTCTCCAATAAGTCGCCCTTCAGCAAAGGCTTTTGCCACCACAGACAATAACCTTACTTTCTCATAAAGCTGTTTGGTTTTTATAGAGTCTTTGCCCGCCGGACGATCTGATCCAGCCTCGGAATGCTCTGCAAACAAAGACATATAGAAAAGAGAATTTGCATTCTCTATAATTGCTTGTTTCCGATGCTTGCCAATGGACAACCCTTCTAAATAGGCTTTTGACATCACGACAATCAGTTGAAGTCTTGCTAAAAAAATATTCTCATCCTCTTTACGGGATTCAGACAAATTATTTGAATCAAAAGGATTCATTCAACACCTCAAAAAAAAAAATAGGGATAGACAGAACACACAAAACAAATCATTATCCGTTCAGGCATCCTGTCCTGTTTCAGGCCTTCAACGCAGTGAAAGATAAGGAAGAGAAAAAAACAGTAGATGCAAAAAAAATATTTTTATCTATACCATCCTGACATATTGCCGTCAAGCTTTGTTTATCCTTATCTAACCAAAAAATCACAATTGAAAAATAGAAATAATATGTATAATTCTGAACACCTATAGATTGACTAAACCAAAAGACCATGCTATATGGGCATCTCCAAGATGATGGTAATCTAATAAACACAGGTCATAAGGATACTATTCAATGCCCGATCAAAGATACCTAATGGAAAATGATGAGGAGATCACTCGTCTTATACTCAAAACTGACGAAAAAACGGTCATACAGCAAGCAACCTGGGCAGGAATCAAAAAAGGCATGAGGGTTGCGGACATTGGGTGTGGAGCGGGAGTCACAACATCTT
This sequence comes from Desulfobacterium sp., assembly GCA_013824585.1. GTDB lineage: Bacteria > Desulfobacterota > Desulfobacteria > Desulfobacterales > SURF-7 > QZKS01. The sequence goes on from PNOB01000143.1 coordinate 3,869, forward strand.
TTCTCCATAAACTTGTAGGAGACGAAGGAGAAACCGTAGGCATTGATATGTCTAGGGAAAGAATAGAATATGCCAAAAACAACTATGGCAACCCTAAGACCAAATTTGTGCAGAGAAACATAACTCAACCCTTGTCCGATCTCGGTTTATTTGATTTTATATGGGTACGCTTTTTTCTGGAGTATCATCGTTCAAAAAGTTTTGACATTGTGAAAAGCCTGACAGACATTCTAAAGACGGGCGGGATTATCTGCCTCATTGATCTTGACTATAACTGTCTCAGTCACTTTGGTCTTTCCGACAGATTAAAACAATCCATGCTGGAAATCATGTCCTTACTTGAAAAACATGCGGACTTTGATCCATATGCAGGAATAAAACTATACTCATTTCTTTACGATCTCAACTATTCAGACATTGAAGTGAGCTTAGCACCACATCATCTCATTTATGGTGAACTCACCCCGGTGGATGCCTTTAACTGGATTAAAAAAATAGAAATCGCCGGAAAAAATTCAGGGTACAAATTTGAAGAATATGAGGGAGGATATAAAGAATTTTTTGAGGAGTTTAAAAGTTTCTTCTCTGATCCGAGACGATTCACGTATACACCGATCATCTCCTGTAGAGGAATAAAGCGTTCTGGCTGACACTACATAGAAGAAACCAGTTTTAAATTTTTTCCCATGTTATACTTCTTTGTGAAATAACGAGTAAATGCATCGATTATTTTTTCGCGAAAATGGATATTGGCCTCATCCCTGAGAAGTCTGAAAGCCCTATCAACAGACATGGGGTTTCGATAATGTCGGTTTGCTGTGATTGCCTCAAAAAAATCTGCAACAGCAATGATCTGAGCCCCAAGCGGGATTTCATCTCCTTTTAATCCCATAGGGTAGCCACTGCCATCCAATTTTTCATGGTGAGCACCCGCAATCTCAGGAACCTGGCGCAACATACCTTCAAATTTCATCTGGGATAAAATCTTCTGGGTCTTTTCCGCATGGGTTTTAATAATTTCATACTCCTCACCCGTTAACTTTCCCTCTTTTTTTAAAAGTGAATCAGGAACACCGATCTTGCCATAATCATGCAGGGATGCGGCGACTCCGACAACCTCACTATAGTCACTTGAGAGCCCCAGTTCTTCACAGATGCCAAGCGCATATTCTTTTACTTTTTGCGAATGGCCAGCCGTCATAGGATCTCGAGCATCGATGCTGGCAGCCATTACTTCCAGAATAGAGTTCATCTGTTCAGTACGAGCCTTCAGGAGTTCAGCATTGCGTATGCTTACTCCGATTACGGGTGCAATACCCATCAATAGATTCATGTCGCTCTGCAATAATGGCCTTTTGGTCTTTATATTATCCACCGCAAGTATCCCCAATGGTTCTCCATCACAGACAATTGGACAACAAATAAAAGATTGTGACCCCAATTTTTTAGCAAACTGAAGGCTTCTCAATGACAGTGTATTGCCAATTGTATCAATATCATTAATCAGGTAGGGTTTCTGCTCTCGGAAGGAAACAACAAAGATTCCCTTTGATTCAGACCGGTTTAAATGAAAACTGGCATTCTTTAAAAACATCAGCTTATCATCCCGATATCCAAATCCTGCCCGAAATTCCAATATAGTCTTCTCCTTATTCGCAAGCAGGATCAGCCCTCTGTCAAAATCAAGACGTTTCTCCGTGATTTGTATCACTTTTGCTAAAATATCTTCCAGTTCAGTATGCATACTGATGGCCTGACCAATCTCATTGATCAGCCGTGCATTATTATAATTGATCTCAATTTGCTCAAGTAACTGATCTGTCGAATCATTGAGATTATTCAGACTATCTTTCATTTCTTTTTTTTCAAGTCTTTCTCCCACCATTGTCAATAATGATATAACCAAAACAATCAGTGTTGCAAACGGTGAAACCTTCAACAACTGTTCAACCGGAAAAAGAAAACAGCACCCGAGAAAAAAAATAAATGTAAATGCTGCAATATAGTTACATGCCCGTCTCCAGATTGTTGAAAACTGATTATCCCAAGATATGATGTACCGGCATACATCTCCGCCTTGAAACATGCATTCTGTGTGTTCAATCTTAGGAAGTTTACTATCAAATACCTTAAAAATGGCTTCAAAAAATCCTTTTCTGTTTTCACACTGAAACGGTTTTTCTTCGATTCCATTTCTCGGTGTTACGGTAATCTCGATTTTATTGCTGGAAATTTTTCTGGATTCATATCGTGAAGATCTTGTCAGATTCGCAGTAGCCTTTCCAATCATTTCGCATACCCTGTGAGGGCCAATCATACCAAGTACATGCTGCCGGATGCTTCCGATTGCATCTGGTGAGGCTGCATATAATCCCGCCTCCCTGGCAATATTCGAATTTCCCGTCAGCTTTACCAGGCGTTCATAAAATAAATCAACCTGATTTTGCGTAAACCAATGCCCCGGATCAGCTACTTCGTAAGGGGTCATTCCGGAATACTCCAACAATTCTGTAACATTGATATAACTATACCTGTTACTGATTAACTTGATATATGTACCAATGATTCGGCTATTGTAAAGAGGTCTATCATCTGGCATATAACATTCCCCTGTGATCCATACTTTTTTGAAGAGGCTTATTGGATAAAAAAAATATTATTTTTACATGTATTTACCCAACTATACTACAGAATACCATCTTCAATCTTCTATATCATGACAATCTAATCTTGCAAGCAAAATTTTGCCTGATCCTACCTGATTTTTCACTTGAAACAAGTTTCACATCTGTCTTATTTTTTTAGAATAAATGGTTATCATAATGCCCCTTTGTTTTACAAGTCATAAGCACTTCAAAGAAAACAACATAATTTGTTATGGTTACAAACATCGTTCACACCCCTGACAAAAATTTAAATTCCAGGCAAGATAGTCGGTCCATTAATAAATCTCCAAGCTGAAATTTATTAAATGGATGAATGATAAATTCAGGAAGATAAAACTTCAAACAATCCTTTATTTACTAAAAAATAAAAAAAAACTTTATCATTCAAGATTTATATGCTAATTAGTAGTTAAAAAAGTTTGTTTTGTATCAAATATACAATCTCGCCAAGGTGGCCCTAAAGAATTTGGGTGCCAAACAATCAAAAAATTAATTAATACGAAGCAAATATATCAAATCGATCGATTGCTTTTCTCATCGTAATTAGAACAGTAAGCCAGTCTATTCTTTCCCAGCACATTTCGTTGCTGTACCGGAGGCAGATACTATGATTGATGAAAATACTCTTTCTTTTATTTCTGAAAGTCGTGAAATGATTGATGAAGTGGAACCATACCTCATTGAATTGGGACAATCTTCGATAGAAAGCGGTGAGGTTAATCCGGAAACGACAAACCTGATCTTCCGCCTTTTCCATTCTGTAAAGGGTACAGCCGGATTCCTTGGGTTCAATGTTGTTGTTAAAGTTACCCATGAAGCAGAAACACTCCTTGATCTTGTTAGAAATGATCAGGCCAAAATGGGTCATACCAATACCGATTTGCTCTGCAGAACATGTGACCTTGTCGGTCTATTACTGAATCAAATAGAGACTACAGAATCTGATACTGGTTTAGAGGCTGAAGCAGAATCCATTATTAAAGAACTCGAACAGAGAATTTTAGTGGGCAAAGGAAAGATCCCAGATACTTCGCCGCCTGAACCGATTGATCGAAAAAAGAATACAATACAGACCAAAACAGATAATATTCAGAAAGAAAATGACTCAGCGGAACAGGGAATAGAAGAATTCGACCTCAAAATGCTGATCAGTCCTGAGATGTTGCAAAGATTCACAGAGGAAAGCGATGAACAGCTCGAACAGGTCGAATCCGCCCTGTTGGATTTGGAAAATGACCCTGAAGATAATGAATTAATTTTGGAAGCATTCAGGGGCTTGCATAGCTTTAAAGGGAATTGTGGATTTACCGGATTTTCAAAATTAGAAAAATTGAGTCATAAGACAGAAACCATACTGGAGGCTATCAAAAGTGGAAAGGCTAAAGCTGAATCGGAAACCATTCAATCCCTGCTTCACATGGTCGATGTCTTCCGTCAAGCCATAGCTGGTATATCTCTGAACGGTACGGAAGAGATTGAAAATATGCCTCTTCTTGAAGATTTTATGGATGATATCATTGCCTCTTTCAAAAATGCCGACCCAATCGCACTGAGTCAACCCATAGTTGAAAAACCAAAAATCGAACAGGAAGAAGCCCTTTTTCTTCTTCGAAAAAGCCAACCACCCCCAAGGGTAGAAAAAAGCACATTAAAAACCACCACTGAAAAAAAAATACAAAAGCCCAAGCCACCAGCACAGGCAAAAAGCAGATCCATCGTTCGACAGGATATTCGTGTAGATTTGACAAAACTGGATAGTCTTATCAATCTGGTGGGGGAGCTGGTAATTGCAGAAGCCATGGTTACCCGGAATCCAGATTTAAAGGGATATGAATTTGAGAATTTTGAACGTTCTAGTAGTCATTTAAATAAAATTGTTAGAGACATTCAGGATATGACTTTATCCGTCAGAATGATTCCGGTTGCAGGAATCTTTCGTAAAATGATCCGTCTTGTTCACGATCTCTCGACCAAGGCAGGAAAAAAAATAGAACTCAAGCTATTGGGAGAAGATACGGAAATTGATAAAACAGTATCAGAGCTAATTGCTGATCCTCTTGTACATCTTGTTCGAAACTCGATTGATCACGGTATTGAACCTCCTCAGGAAAGAACAGCCATTGGGAAAAAAGCAACCGGAGAACTCCTGCTTGAGGCAAAACATGAAGGTGGAGAGATCTGGATTGTTATCAGCGATGATGGCCGAGGACTGAACCGGGAAAAAATACTTCAAAAAGCTTTCGAAAAAGGACTGATCCAGGATGACAGCATAAATATGAGCGACCAAGAGGTATTTGAACTGATCTTTCAACCCGGTTTTTCAACCGCAGATAAAATTACCGATGTATCCGGAAGAGGTGTTGGAATGGATGTTGTTAAAAAAAATATCGAAAAGATCAAAGGTCATATCGATATCCACAGCAAACCAGGTCAGGGATTAAAAATGATTCTTCGGATCCCGCTAACACTGGCTATTATCGATGGGATGCTGGTTCGTGTCGGTAAGGCTCAATACACAATCCCCTTACTTTCCATAAGAGAATCCATACAAGTAGAAGAAGATAAAATAACGACAACCATGGATGGTCAAGAATTGGTTCAGGTAAGAAATGAACTCATACCTGTTGTTCGTCTGTATGAACTGCATAATATTGTGCCCGATAGTAAAAATCTTCACGAAGGCCTTCTCGTTATTGTGGAATACAGGGACGAATCCGCTGGCATCCTGATTGATGAAATCATAGGTGAGCAGCAAGCAGTGATCAAGGGGCTTTCCAATTACGTCGGAAATATCCAAGGGATTTCGGGCTGCACGATTATGGGTGATGGTGAAATCAGCCTGATACTGGATACAGGGGGACTGATCAAAAAAGCGCAAAGCAGAGTAGCAGCTTGAAAGCAGAACAACTCAAAGGAGGAATTATATGAGTGAAGAAATAGAAGTCTTAAATGAAGACCTTTATGATGATGGCGAAGATACCATGAAGGATCGGTATTTTACCTTCCAGGTAGGAAAGGAAGAGTATGGAATTGAAATTATGTATGTCATTGAAGTTATAGGGATTCAAAAAATAACTGAGGTTCCGGATATGCCGGTATTTGTTAAAGGTGTAATCAATTTACGGGGCCAGGTTATCCCGGTAATGGACGTACGTTCCAGGTTTGGAATGGAAGAGCGTCAATATGATGAACGAACCTGTATCGTTGTTGTCACGATAAAAGATAGTGCCATCGGTTTATTGGTTGATATGGTAAGTGATGTCATTGATATCCCCGAAACCAATGTAGATCCACCTCCCAAAATCAGCCGCAAACCCGGGAGTCGCTTCATCAAGGGCCTTGGTAAAATCGATAACCAGGTCAAGATACTTCTTGATGTACAAAAATTGCTTTATGATGAAGAACTGGAACAGATAGCATCTGTGGCAGAATAATATGCAATTTCAAAAACCTGCTTGACGAATTACAAATCAACCATACCGATAGCAGAATTACATATTTCTGAACGAAATAAAAAATTATGGCATCTGACATTTTATATCAAAATCAAACCGCAACTTTACCCAACCAATCAGAGGGAATGGTGCAATTATCAAACAATGAATTTAATGATATACGAAAACTTGTTTATGATAATTTTGGTATCAACCTGACAGAACAAAAAAAATCCCTTGTTATCGGCCGTTTATTCAAGTTGCTTAAATCATATGGGCTCCAATCCTTTCAGGAATATTTTAACTACATAAAATCCGACACCTCCGGTCGGGCAATGGGAGAGTTGATCAATCGTATATCGACAAACCATACCTTTTTTTTTCGTGAAAAAGAACATTTTGATTTCTTAAGCAAAGTCGTTCTTCCCGGGATTGAATCCCGTCCCAAAAAAAGCAGCTCAAACGATTTGAGAATCTGGTGTGCAGGTTGTTCATACGGAGATGAGCCCTATACTTATGTTATCGTCATGCTTGAATACTTTAAGGCCAAATACAATTTGTGGGATGCCGGCCTTCTGGCTACAGACATTTCAGAACCAGCTCTTTCCGCTGCAAAAAAAGGTATTTATTCAAGCGAAAGAATTCGACTTGT
>PNOB01000144.1 GCA_013824585.1 Desulfobacterium sp.
TCATAGTTCAATTCTTCGTCTGGTGAAACCGCACGGGTTGAAACTGTGCATCCGGCAACCAGTCCGAAAACAGACAACAAAAGGATCATAATAAACGTTTTTTGCATACATTTTTGCATGATGATTTTTCCTCTGGGTTTAAAAATTAAATTCTGGTACATGGTCATGTCAACCATCAAACTGAGCATACACAGATAACAGATTTACCCTTTTTTGAAAAGGATATTAACCATTAATGAAAAGCATTTCCGATACACCAGGCTCCCTTGTTGCTGCAGAAAAAACCGAGAAAAAAATCCATTCTCGCAACTGGCTGAAAAAAGCAATGATGGCGGATTTATTCATGAATCTGTATTGAGCAACCGAATCGCCTGCCGGAGAGCTAAACAGGACATTAGTTATTCATTTTTTAATTGATTATTCTTTTAAAATAATATATTAAACTGGACATAGATCAGGACATAAAATTGTTTTAAAACCGGACGATTATTTTCTGTATTAATCATATTTTAAATTTAATTACAGGATGTTAATCCGGTCATTGATCCGGACATCATGGTTGCAGAATGGTTGAAAAAACAAAAGATCTGTCATTCATCCCCCCGATCCCGGAAAAACGCCTGGGGGAACTTAAAGATCTGGCCCAGGAAGTGATCATTGCTTCATCGACACTTGATGGACGGATTGCCCGTGATACGGCAATGGCGCTTGGAGACCGGCTGCGGTTCCTGAACAGCTACTACTCCAACCTGATTGAAGGGCACAAGACTTCAATCTGTGAAATCGAAGCAGCCCTGGTGAAAAATTTTTCCGGAGATGAACAGAAACGATATGCACAGGAACTTTGTGCAGCGCATGTGAAAACGGAAAGGGAGCTGATGCAGGAGATTTCTATACGCCCTCCGGAGAATATATGCTGTTTTGATTTTGTTGCTGAAATTCATCGGAAATTCTATGAAAAATTGCCTGAATATCATCAATTTACCCATAGCCAGGGAGGATTTACAGAGTATTCTGTTCTGCCCGGAAAAATGAGGGATGAAAACATTTCTCTGGACGGCGGAATCACAACCCATGGCCCGGATCATCAAACCCTCCCAGAGAAATATCAAGAGTTCAGCCAGTTGTATGATTCAGGAAATTTTCATGGTGACGAACGCCTGATTGCGGCTGCTGCGAGTCATCACCGGCTGGGATGGCTTCATCCATTCCGGGACGGCAATGGCCGTGTTGCCCGGCTGTTTTCCGGCCTGTACCTGGCCCATATCGGAATCAATCAGAATAATCTCTGGTCATTATCCAGAGGATTTTCCAGAAAAAAACAGTGGTATATGACCAATCTCCAGTCAGCGGATTCCCCCTCAAAAGACCGGAAGCATTTTGATCAGGATTTTTTTGCAGATTATTGTATCTATTTCCTGGAAGTATGTCTGGATCAGATACGCTTCATGGATCAGCTTCTCGGGCTCAACCGTATAGACGCAAGAATCGAAGGCTACATAAAAGACAGAGATAAAAAAAGAGGGGCAAGTAATCCGATCGACCCAAGATCGGGCAAGCTGTTGAAGGCGTTGTTTCTTCAGGGCAAGATCCCAAGAGGTGAAGTCCAGGCGATCCTGGGAATGGAAAAACAGACAGAAAGGCATGTCCGGCGGATCATCAGCCAGTTGACCAGCGAAGGGCTTGTACAATCTGAATCCCATCGCGCGCCCTTGACCATCGGCTTTCCCACGCATGTCCTTCGATACTATTTCCCGGATCTGTTTGACCCGTCCGTTCTTGGAGAGAACAACAGCCTATAATCCATCAAATCAACTTTTTTTTCGACAATCTACCGGGAAATAAGCTTATTCAGCCAGATCCGCCATCACTGCTTCGGCTGCTGCAATGGTTTCCTCAATATCCTCATAGGAATGAGCAGCAGAAACAAACCCTGCTTCAAACTGGGAAGGTGCCAGATAAATCCCCTTTTTCAGCATTCCCTTGTAATATGCAGAAAACATTTTAAGATCCGATGTTTTGGCGTCTTCAAAACTGTTCACTGCATGGCTGGTAAAAAACATCCCCAGCATGGAACCTTCTCTTGCAGATGTAACCGCAATTCCGGCTTTCTGTGCCGCAGCAGCCAGCCCTGCTGAGAGTTGATCGGAGCGTTCATCAAGCACTTCATAAAATCCTGCCTTTTTCAGCTCTTTCAGTGTGGCAATGCCCGCTGCCATGGCAACTGGATTGCCCGACAAGGTTCCAGCCTGATACACCGGCCCCTGTGGTGCAATATGCTCCATGATCTCTTTTCGTCCGCCATAGGCTCCAACCGGCAAACCACCTCCGATGATTTTTCCCAGACAGGTGAGATCCGGATGGATGTTGTAAATCGACTGAGCTCCGCCGTAGGCAACCCGGAATCCAGTCATCACCTCATCAAAAATCAGGAGCGCCCCTGCTTTTTTAGTCATCTCCCGCAAACCCTCTAAAAAACCCGGCATGGGCGGAACCATCCCCATGTTTCCGGCAATAGGCTCCACGATAATGCAGGCAATCTGATCCCCCTGTTTGTCCATAACCGTCTGGAGAGCTGATAGATCATTGAACGGCAGAGACAGAGTGTTTTGCACAACCGATTCCGGCACCCCCGGGCTGCCCGGGATATTGAGGGTTGCTACACCCGATCCAGCCGCAACCAGCAAAGTATCGGCATGGCCATGATAGCACCCGTCAAATTTGATGATCTTGTCCCGCCCGGTAAACCCGCGTGCCAGACGGACAGCACTCATGGTTGCTTCAGTCCCGGAATTCACCATCCTGACCATCTGGATGGAAGGCACGGCTTCAATCACCATGCTGGCAAGTTCAAGTTCAAGCCCGGTCGGTGCGCCAAAACTGGTCCCCTTTTCCAGAACCTTCTGAATTGCTTCAATCACGGCAGGATGACGATGCCCGAGAATCATCGGTCCCCAGGATCCCACATAATCAATATAGCAGTTTCCGTCTGCATCAACCACCCGGCTCCCCTCGGCATGATCAATAAAAATGGGATCTGTTCCCACCGATTTGCAGGCGCGAACCGGACTGTTGACACCGCCGGGAATGATTGCAAGAGACTGTTGAAAAAGTGTGTTGGATTTTTCTGTATTCATATGGATATCCCTTCCTCCGGCGCTGAAGGGCCGGTTTTAAACTGATTATTGCTGAATTGCGGTTACCCTGTTGCTGAATTGAGTTGACAATTTATTTTAATCAAAGGAAATAGCATTGTCACCTGAATCCTGCAAGCATTAGTAAAGATTTGCCGCTGATTTCAGGTTGATTGACCCTTTGACACTTCTTGTGCGGCAATTCATTTGATGAGGGAAAATGATCAGTTTCAGCCAATCACACAAACAACTCTCCAGATTTCTGGAATATATCCTTGGACGCAGTCCACATGAGTTCGGCCTTGTGCCTGACCAGGATGGTTTTGTCAAACTCAAAGAATTTTTTCTTGCAGCTAATGAAGAAGAAGGCTGGCGTCATATCCGGCAGTCAATGATCAACGAACTCATCAACAGCACGCCAACCCCGCCTGTGGAGATTGTAGAGAACAAAATCCGTGCAACCAACCGGGATCTTCTACCCAAAATTCAGCATGCTGTTGAAATTCCAAAGCTGTTGTACACCGCCATAACGCAGAAATCCCATCCGGTTATCCTGGAGAGAGGAATCTTCCCTACTCAACATGAATATGTCATCCTGTGCGCTGAAAAAAGTATGGCCTTTCGGATTGGCAAACGCAGAGACAGGTTCCCGGTATTGATAACTGTAAACGTTCTTCAAGCAGAAGAGCAGGATATTTTTTTCAAACAGGCCGGAGACAAAATCTATCTGACAGAACAGATACCTGTCGGCTGTTTTATCGCTCCGCCCCTGCCAAAGGAAAAAACAGAGACTAAAAAAACCAGAAATAAACCGGAACCGGAAGCACCCAAAACGCCAGGCAGTTATTTCATCGATCTTCAGAACAAGAAAGAAAAACCATGGAAAACAGTGAAAGAAAAAGCCGATTCATGGAAAAGAAATAAAAAACGCCTCCGAAAACAAAACTGGAAAGAGTGGCCTGAATAATGACGTATTAAAAAAATCCCTGAAAATCCTCTATAAAAAAATTGACATCTTTTTATGGTTTTGCTACTTATACGTTCCTTCCCGGATCAATGGCGGAAAACAAATTCGGGCCGTTAGCTCAATCAGGCAGAGCACCTGACTCTTAATCAGTAGGTTCTGGGTTCGATTCCCGGACGGCCCACCAAAATTTCAAATAGTTATCAGAATTAAAAAAACCAATTTTTAATAAAAAGTGTCCACATCGTGACCACATCATTTGGTCACGGCATTTTGTTCAACATATTCCAGGTATAGAAACAGTTCAGCAGCATCTTTTTTATTGAGATATACCCCAAACTTTTCAGTTTGAAAGACAATGGGGTTTTCAGGATTGTCCTGGTTATAAGAAAGTGCTGGTCCAGAATCTGTCTCAGTCAAACTTTCAAGATTTGGTGCCGGTGGAAGTGTCGTTCCCCCCGCTGTTACGATTTCTTTTAAACTTCCGCAGCCAGTGAGGAAAAGAACGATCACGAACGCTGTCAATAATTTTTTGTGCATTTTTTGCCTTTGTAACCTTCCTGATATCGCCTATAAGATCAGCCAACAGCCCAAGAAACTTTCCAGCACCTTACAGCGCCGGAGTCATGCTTTTAACCCTCCAGGATCTTTTGCCTTGCCCCACATCAGCGCAACTTTTTCAATGAAAGCATAAATTAACTTTGTAATTTTGCTGGCATCCTCTTTTGGTGTATTGGTGTAATTGCAGATCAATTGCGCTATGACAGGCATAATCAAAAGAGCAATTATCTGCAAAATTGATGTTTTTTGGTTATGTAGTTATGGGCACTGCTGACCCTGTCTGTTATTTTTTAAAAACCGCGTATGCCTTAATTCTAAAAGACTGAATAACAATTTATTGTTATATAAAAACCTGACCGGTGTTACGTCGCCGCTCCACACCATCAGGTGAGAAATATGTTATGCCTTTTAAAAAACACTTGATTGCACACAAAATTGTATGTTATTATGTACAAAATTAATACCGAAAGAGGTGCAAAATGCAAAAGTTCAAAATTGATCAAGACATCAGGTCTCTGTCAGAAGTCAGAAATGCAATGGCTTCTTACATTAAGCAGGTTCATGACACAAAGCGTCCGGTAATAATTACGCAGCACGGCAAAGGCGTTGCTGTACTGTTGGGCGCAAATGAATTTGAATCGATGCAAGAAAAAATTGAGCTTCTATCAGACATCCAAACTTCTCTCAACCAACTGGCAAAAGGAGAAGGAATATCCCACCAAAAGGCCAAAGACAAATTATTGAAGCGAGTTCCTAAATGAAAATTGTCTGGTCTCCCCTTGCTGTTGAAAGGGCATCGGAAATAGTTGATTACATCGCTCAAGATAAACTATTGGCAGCAGATCAATGGATTCATACGGTATTTTCAAAAGTTGAGCAGCTTCGATCTAATCCAGAAATTGGACGGATCGTCCCTGAAATCAACGAGCGTCAATTAAGGGAGCTGATTTACGGAAATTATCGGATCATCTATCATATCGAAACAAAACAGATATCTATACTCACTATTCGACATGGCAAACAGATATTGCCAATAGATGAAATCAAGGCATAATCAATTCACTTCACCAGATCGCTAACGCGCCTTGTAAGTTCCGTCGTAATCTTTTAGAAGCCAATTGAAATACACATAAATTATAGGGAAGACATTTGTCTTTGTGGCGTTATTCTAGCCGAAATACTTCAAGGAATCAGAGATGATTCTGAATTTAATCATACCAAAGACTTACTTGCTAATCTGATTTTTATTCCCATACGGGCTGAATTTGCAACGATCCTTCAGAAAAAAACAGGGCTGCCGGTTTTATTGATATAAGGAAACCACAAACATATCACTGGCACCCGGAAGGAACACTTTTAATCATTAATTACCCTGAAGAATATCAGACCGAAATTAAGCACCTGTTCAAGACCTGGCCATGCTTCAGGACGTTAAAAAGTTGCGTGTGCTTTTCCTGACGCGTCAGAAAATCAATGACTGGAGAGCCAATTTCAAAACGATTAAAAAGCGTCACACCGGCGAAAGCCGGTGTCCATAAAAGAACCGAAAATACTGGATAGCGCTGTGCTTCACTTCGTATCCGGCTTTCGCCGGAATGACAACAACAGACTTTTGAAACTGGCTCACGGTTTTTGAATAATAGTTGATCCTGACGATCAGCCTGTATTTATTACCTGCAATATTAAAAACAACCCGGTCCACCTGGAGTCGGTTCCCAAAGAATTATCAATGATAAAGTTCCCAATATGGGAACATTATTTCCAAGTGCACAGCCAGCTCATTCAAGGGATTTTTATCTTTTGCTCTTGACGATACGTATCATGGATGCCACCGCAGTTCATGGATGTCACCGTAAGCATGGACGCGGTATTCATTCTTCATCGTTTACAGCAAGCTTATTCACATAAAGGTCTTCATGAAACCGCACTTTTTTGATGTTCGGAAGGGCCGCGATCCTGCGCATGACATTCAACCCTTCTGTTTCATAATGATCAATCATTTCCTGTGTAACTTCAACCGGCTCATCCAGTGAAATACCCAGTTTTGCAGGACGCAACCGCCATCCCCGGGCAATATCGGATCCTCCCACCAGATTAATCGGTACGATATAGTCACCGGTTCTCATATAGGCCTTTACATACATTGGATTGACGTATTTTATCGATACTGAACCATCCGGATCAACAACAGACCTTGAGCCTTCCGGAAACATCAGAAAACATTCCCGCATCATCTGTTTAAAAAGCGTGTAGTCTTTTTCTTGTAAATCCATCATCACCTGAGAGACCTGATTATTCCGGATAAATGTTTTCAAAGCCTCTTTTTCTTCAAGATCCATGAAGTCGGTATTCTGGTCCAGAAGATCCAAGTCTTGAAGTACTTTTTTAAAATCATCAAATTTTAGTTTTTTAATCAGATAAAGACATGCATCCGGAAACTTGATAAGGCATTGGGTTCTTCTTGCGGCTTTTTTCAATTCCGGTGCAAGTCCTGTGGTTTTAATCGAAGTTGTCTTCTGGGAAGGTACGGTAATAAACAGATTGCCGACATTGGCCGCACCATTTCGTAGCACAACGTTTGAAAGCATCCGGGGACCGACAATCGTGTTACAGTTTTTGGTCAGATTGTCAAAACCCAGTTTTCGTATCACGCTTCTCACAAAATACGGCCCAAGATATCCTTCATGATGGCCAATAAAAAAAATACGGTGGCCTTTATTTTTAATCCCGGATACCTGACGGAGAATCTTGATGACATCTGTTGATTCGAACCCACTGGGATCACCGTGTTTCAGTGAAAAGCGGTGGTTGTCCTTATCCACCAGAATAATGTCGATTACCATTTTCCGTTCCAGATATTCGAAAAACTTATGCCAGAATGCGGTATCCGGCAATACCGGGAAAATGGATCGATCAAAAGGGAACTGGACAGCCAGAAGCTGCTCCAGACGGCTTTTGGTAAACTCCTGAAAAAATTTATGTTGAAGCAACTGATTTTTCTTTTCCCAAAACTTCTGACAGGCATCGGGAAAATGTTTTTGAAAATCCATGCCGTGCCGGGAACCGAACTCCATGATTTCTTCCAGAGCCCGGATGACTCTTTCATTCTGGGGCGGCAATCTCAGCGAATAAAGCTTGGTTCGCATGAACTCAATTAATTCTTTGAAATTCAGATGATTTTTCCATGCACGAGCTCTTACGACACCCTCCCGGAAAACAGAGAATCTCATCAGAAATTGCTGCACAGTTTCTGAAAAATGATCTGCTGCTTCGGCCAGCATGGAAAAGAGTGAAAATAGCCTGTTGAACAGGCTGTAAAGACGTCTCTTCTCTTCAAGCCTTGAAAAGGACGCCTCAAGTTTATCCCGGTTGTGTTTAAGAAAATGAAGAATTTCTTCCGGACTAGTTTTTTCTTTGACGCTGTCCCACCATTCCAACAGCGGCAGCCGATTTAATTCCAGGGACATCCATCTCTCCTTTTCGGCCCGGGTTTCTATGGAATAAAAATGTTTTCCAATCCCTGCTTATCATTTTTCCGTAATGGCCAAGTTTTGATAAGACTAATTCCCATGCAGTGTTACATGATGCGGGATACCCGACGCCACTGTTTTTACTATCCATGCTATGGTTTTATGACAATCAGAAAATCCGATTTTTGTCAATAATGGAATATCATAATGTTCCCGGAACTCGATTGCGACTTCTGAGCCAATTTCAAAACGATTAAAAAGCATCACACCGGCGAAAGCCGATGTCCAGAAAAGAACTGAAAATACTGGATTCCAGCTTTCGCCGGAACTACAATAACAGACTTTTGAAATTGGCTCTTCTGATTGATGTTGCTATTTTTGTTACTGTAATATGGTTATTTTGATTGGTATTAGCAGAAAGAGAGGTGTGATACAGTAATTTTTTAACCAGTACAGGAGGCATACAACGTAGACATAATGAAACATTAGGTGAAGCACATTTCCGGAATTCTCCAGTTTTTTCTTTTCCAATCTCTGCATAAATGTTATTTTTAAGGAAAATCATATAAAATAATAACGGAGGATAAAATGAATATCGCAATTCCCATTGACATTAATAATGGACTTGAAAGCGAGATCTCTGAGAATTTTGGAAAATCCAGAGAATTTCTGGTGGTAAACCTTGAAGCAAAAACCTTTGAAATTACGAAAAATCAAAAATTTACAGAAAAAGGTGTCAAGTGCAAGGCCGGTAAATTTGACCCAGCCCTTAACATTGATGCCGTGATCACCAAATGTATTGGAAATGGTTCATTAAGGGATATGAATTCCTCTGGAATAAAAGTCTATCAGGCCCTGAAAGATAGAGTCGTCGACAACCTGAAACTCATTGAAAAAGGCGATCTTAAACTCTTTCACATGTTTGACATTTGTCAGGGGCAAAAAAACAAAAAAGAACATGGATGCGGCCATGACCATTGATATTTAGGTAGCTGAATGGATAAAATTTATGTTGTTTCTTTTTCAAACATGTAACTCATTTCATAATGCCTCTTTGGGAATGGAATTCCGGGTGGCGGATTTCAGGCAAGTGAATGGAGCGCAAATGCACGGAAAAATCATGATCTGAAAGGTTTCCTTGCCAGTGGCCGGTGCTGCCGGCGAAAAAAACAATGCCGGCATAGAGTAGTAATATCACTATACATACCACTGACATTCTCCAGCGATAATTGCCCAGGCCTTTTGTTTCAAGTCCCAATGCCCCTTTCAGACGGACAGGAAACCACGCAATCCATGCAGCCAGTGCATTCCATGCTGTGGATGCTTGTTTTATCAAAAATGACCAGTAAGGAAGGGCAGATTTGATCACATCTCCGGCAACCGGTGCATTTTGTTTCATGGCGGCGGATACAGGTGGGGCTGAAAAAACCCCAAAAACCCATGAGGGCGCCGTATGGACAGGCGTAGCGACACCAGAAGTTCTTGAACAAAAGGGACAGAGCGATGAGTGAAAGCAAAACAACAAAAGTAAGGCGGGTCATTTGGGTGAAAAAAAATAGCATTTTTACATCCGCCATCTGATAGTAAGGACTTTGCATAAATTCCGCAATTTGCTCCCCGCTCATGGTCATGATCACCCACACGAAGAAGCCGAGCAGTGCATATTTGATCAGCCGAAGCATTCCATCCCCATATTTCGGAATTCGAAAATTTTTTTTGAAGAGAAAACGCCCAAGTCTCCATAATCCTTCGGAAAGTGTTCCAACAGGACAAAACCAGGCGCAAAATGATTTTCGAAAAAGAAATGAAATCAAGGCGGCAAATCCGAGAATAACCATGGCGGCCGGATGAACGAGGTCCCATTGGCCTGTCAGGAAAAAACGCTTCCAACCCATCAAGGCGCAGATGGGTAGAAAACCTTCCACACCCGCTGGCTGGGTGATGGTAACCAAATCATTTTTTCCCGCCTGATTTACATAAAGAAAAAATTGAATCCCGATACCAAGGGTCAGCAGCAGTACAATGCTTTGAGTAACCTGACGAAATGGGAGCGTGGATCGGATCTTTATCATTGGGCGACTTATGAAAGGCTTTGCCATTTTTTTGTCCCTCGGTATTGTTACGGTACGTTTTCATATATAGTGACTTTGTAGCAAACTTCAGCGCCGACTTTTATGACTTAAGTCAAGGAATGCTCTGATTTGGATTCTGGGATTGGCCGGAATCGGTCTAATAGGCCGTTGGCCACTCGCAGAACAGTGTCAAATCTTTAACCGATAATGCTTTTGACATCTGGAGTATTTAGGATCTTTCTGGTCTCGGATGGGTTCAGGATACTTCTGGGTAAAGTGATGGGGTTCTTTGGCATAATCAATATCCCTGCCAGGATCAGA
>PNOB01000145.1 GCA_013824585.1 Desulfobacterium sp.
CTCCCTTTGTTCAAATGATTTCAATATCGCAAAGAACAGATAGCGTGGGGTCGGATTCCGATCCATTCGGTCAGACAGCGGCAGTGTGGTTACAATCAGCCGACCATGACAATCAGGAAAATGGATTTCACACCACACCCAGGGACTCTTGCTTTTTTTCACGTTGATGTTGATTGTTTCTGGTGAGGTGGTTTTCATCTGGATCGATTTGTCGGGAAGGCCGGAATCCCACCAGAGCGAAGCATCCAGGCGTTTATCCAGTTTTACGATCCTCTCTCTTTCATAGAAATGAAGGGACGGCGGTAGCGCATCATCCTTTCCTTCAATAGCCGGATTAAAGGACAACTGAAATTTCCGCGGATCAAGGCATAAAATTTTTGCACCGGCCGCAGCCAACTTCAATAATTCCGATGTCATTTTTTCATTTAAGTCCGTGTTTTCGCCGGTCAGGACGATATCATGCTTATTTTTCGAAATAACGTTGAAGTTGGCTGTCTTGGGGATCGGCAGGGAAAGCTCCGCAAACATACGGCCGGTTTTACCAGCCGGATCATAGAGGATGATGTTCAACCCGCTCAACCATTCGTGTTTATCAGCAAAAATATCCCGATGGAAAATCCATAGACGCTGGCAAAATATTTCAACCGGATCGGCACTGCTGCTACCCGCCAAGGAGACGGTCAAGTCCAGCGGTTGTATGATACCGGGCTTTACAGCCGGCGTTTTGAACGGTATAGAAAAAGACGCCGTTGCCGATGCTGATATGTCTATATGTTCTTCAAACAGCGCTAATGTCCGGTTGCCGGCCGCGATCCTTGCGATCAAATCTCCGGACAGCGGTTTCATTGTCGCTATTCGAAAATGATGCCGATGCTCTGACTCGGCAAAAATGGTTGTCGTTGAAGTGGATTTCACCTCCAAAGGGAATGGGAGAATTGCGTGGATGCCTGCCGGCGCCAGGATCAGACTTACTATCATCAAACGTAGGATGTTCAGCAATAAATGGTTCTCTGTCATCGGTTAAAAGGGATAAGACCTTGCTTTTTTCGTATCGGACTATATTCAAAAGGCGTTTGTGTGTCAATGACATAGTGAATCCCAAAATCCGCGATTGATTTTTTGATGCTTATCGGATTGCCGCTGAACCAGTGAAAATTTGGTCGGATTGACTACTTGCCAATCATGTCAGCCGGATTTTCCGGATCAAATCATACTATCTCCTTGGTTTTTATTGCCGACTGCCTCATTTTGGACGCACCTGTCCAGATACCATTTGTCCGGCTGGTTTCAAATTCGTTCTTCAGGTGCTCGCAAACTTCCAACTCCCTGCCAGAATCTCTTCAAATAAACTTCGCAGGTGACGGCGAACCTTCAACCAAACATACCGGCCACGAAATACAATTTTTCCTGCCAACGAATACAGTTTCCATCGTAGTGTCTGAACCTGACACCGATGCCAGGATGGATTCAATGTTTTGAGTACAAACAGCCGCCCGACATTATACGCCAAGCAGCCAATTCGAAAAAATACAGCATTGGCCTCAAACTGACCACAGGACATCCTTTCCATCCCAAAACCGATCTTCAGTTCCTTTATCCGGTTCTCACTGCATTGACCACGCTGATTGTACCATTGTACTACTTCTTCCGGACTTTCCGAACGGTTGGTCGCTATCACCGTGTATCTTTCCGTTTCTCCTGTTCGCTCAAACAATTCCCCTTGAACAGGACGCCGGATTACGACCAGACGAAATGCCTGTTGGGTCTTATTCATGCAATGTATGGTCTCCGCAATGCGACCATTCTTGTATGAATGCCAATCACTGTTGCCAATACTTTTGATCTGCCTGACCACCGCTTCATCAAGATCCGCTCCGATCGCATACAATATTCCTTTCGTATGGCAATGATTGATTATCGCTGATTGATACGAGGCACTATCCGCCCGGAAAGCCTTGATACATTTGCCTTGGGGCATTTGATCCGCACAATACTTCATAAATTCAAGATTTCGAGTCGATGGCGATACATTACCCTCTCGAAAATCATCACCGATGATCAGACCATTTTCCGCTAAATGGCCCACGATGGGCATGTAACCGGTATATCCTTTATATGTCATCCGGGCGGCCTCTTTTTCAGACTCAATCCCTGTCGCATCAATATCCAGCGTGTAACCCCTGATGCCGTCATACTTAAGACCACGTTTGATTATCCTGCGGTTTACCGTTTCAATACCTTCCAAACCTTTGTTGACACTACTTCTGCGCAGCCAGTCGCCAACAGCATCCGATGAAGGCATTCGCTGGAGCGGTAATAACTCACGTAGACCATTATCTTCCCTGATCTGACGTAAATCTTCCAAACTCCTTCCGCCACCATTGAGCATCAAAATAAGGGGAAATACATACTCGCTGGCTCGATAACCAGCACCGCTGCCAGGCGTCGGTAAATATTTGTTCAGAGCATCAAGTAACCCAAAACCTATTGAAAATTCACCTAATAAAGCCAGACCGGCATGTGATGTGATTAGATCTTTTGTCTCTTCAAGCTTGAATGGAAGCACCGTTTGTATTATCATCGTTTTCACCTCGTTGGTTCGACAGGTTTGTTGTTGTGGAAACTCTTATCTATTCGAATCAGCGAGGTTTTTCAATCATTATCCCTTACATCAAATACTTCTATCGCGGATCTTGGGAAAAGAATAAGTCAAGAAAAAAAATCGCGGAAAAGTCTTTTTTCAATACGAAAAAAGGGTGACGGACGGTAGGTATACATGGTGTTTCAAGATCGTTTATTCTTTACCTGTAATTCTTGTATAAATGCTTCATGAATAAAGGATGGTGTAAACATAATATATTTTTTGGGATTTACCGGGATGCCATGTAAACGAACCTCATAATGAAGGTGCGGCCCAAAGCATTTTCCGGTGTTTCCAACATAGGCAATTGTTTCGCCTCTTTTTACCTGGGAACCTTCTGTTTTTTCAACTTTTGACAAATGACTATACTGGGTTACCAGGCCATGTCCATGTTCCACAATAAGCGTTATTCCCCAGACACCTCTCGGACCGGCAAAGGTTATGATTCCGTTGGCCGGGGAAACCACGGATGTCCCGGTTGCTGCTGCAATATCCAGTCCTTTATGAAACACCCGTTGACCGGCAAAAGGAGAACGCTGATAGCCGAATCCAGAGGTTTCCCAGCCAATGGAAGGATAAATGATCGGTGTTGAAGCCAGCAGGTTCTGCCTCCTGCCCAATTTTTTTTCCAGGGCTTCCACATCCACTGGCTGTATGTTTCTCCTGTTATTAACGTACTCATGTTCCTGAAACATTTTTCGTCCCATCATCGGATCAATCTGTTCAGGTCCAAGGATCGTGTCCGAATCTCCTCCAATACTTCCCCCTATCCCGAAAATACTGCTTGCATGATCCGCCTCACCTATGTTTGCGATCAATCGAACCTCTTTTTCAGATTTCTGAACCATAGCCAGTGATGTTTTCAGTTTCCGGATCTCGGAAGTAAAATGGTTGATCTGGATATCCTGCTGCTGTATCTCTTTTTTTTGGAACTTCTCAATATTCGTAAGCTCCCTGATATTTGGCGGCCGATTTTTTTTAAGCTGGTAATGGTTTGAAATCAAGAAAGGAAAAACCGTCATTCCGATCATCAAGACTCCGCAAAAAATAACCAGAATCCGTCTTGAAAAAGTAATTTGATGGATTTCCTGACTGACTTCTCCCAGCAATGAAAGTGTATAATATCGTCGCATATGATTTATTTCTCCATAAAACGGATTTCAGCACAACCTTTCCTGTAGTATGCCAAATCCAACAAGAATGACTCCTCCTCCGAACTTTTTTGTCGTTTTCAATGAATTGAATCAAGCGGGCTTGTGTGGTTAATGTGAACAAAATCATCACGGAATGTGATGATTTCCTGATATAAATCCATGCAAAGATTATGCAAAATTATGCCATAATGATTATCCACATTTTCAACCAATTATGAAGCCCGTCTGAAAATTCTCTGGTGGATCGGCAATATTTACCGTAAATTCAAATAGATTTTCCGGGAATCATATGGATCTTGATGCTTTTTTATGATACCTTCTCATTACAATTCTCACTGTAAAACAAAAAGGCAACCATTTCCCATGAATAGTATTCATGTCAAATTATGCAGATGATATATCAAAATTTGACAGCCGCTCAGACAAACCAGTATGGGCTGATTCTCACTGCGTGCGGCATATCCTTTCACACGCAAAAAGCAGGTAAATCCTGGAATATCCTTGTGGATGACGCCAATATGGAAAAAGCCTTCAGGATTATTGAAAAATCGATTGCTGAAAACCAGACTGCATCCCCATCCCTTACCGCAGATGACCATCACTACCCCGGCGGATATACCGGATTATGGATTGCAATTGTGATCATTTCAGTTTATGTCGCCATGATGCTGTCAGGTGAAAGCAAGCTGTTTATGAATCAGTATCAATCATCTGCCATGCGTATTATGGCTGGTGATTATTATCGAACCGTAACCTCTTTGTTTATCCATGCCGATGCCGGGCATCTTGCTGGCAATGCAATCGGTATTGCAATATTTGGCACATTTCTCTGCCGTATTACTGGATGGGGAATGGGGATGCTCATGGTGCTTCTTTCCGGTGGCCTCGGAAACCTGCTGAACGCTTTTATGTACAGAATCGGTCACATTTCTATTGGAGCATCCACTGCTGTTTTCGGTGCAATCGGAATTTTAGCCGGCTACCTGTTTTTTATTAAATTCAGGCAGATCAACATCAAACGATCTTCCTGGCTGCCGATCGGCGGAAGCGTTGCCCTGCTTTCGTTTCTGGGTTCAGGGGAATATACAGATGTGACCGCCCATTTTTATGGAATGACCGTCGGCATCTTTTTGGGCGTGCTGTATGCAGCCTGGGGAACACATCTGCGAAAACCGCTTTATCAGGTACTCGGTATGTCCACTGCTCTTTGTATTATTGCAGGCTGCTTTTTTCAGGGATATTAAAAATAAAAAACCATCCATTTCTTATTGAACAATCTGCATAGGATGAAACACAGCCTGAAACATCCATACCAACAAACTGTATACGGTTGCAGTATCCTTTGTCTTGACAAAAGACTGCATAATCTCATCCAATTCTTCCAGCTCGATCTTAAATGATTCAAGCTTTTTCAGGCATGCATTTTTTTTGACCTGACCGGGATTTTCCGAATCATCCATTTTTCTGCGGAACCCGATGATCTGTTTTGCCGAAGCTTTCAGAAGCTGCTCCCTGTTTTTCTCGGATTCAAAAACCGATTGACCCAGTATTTGATCCTTGATCATTTCAAGAAGCATTAATCTCCTGTCCTGCATATTCTGAAGAAACATCTTTTTTGCAGCTTCCGGCATGGAAACCTGTATTGTTTTTAAAAGCGCTTCCTTATTTTTGATATTGGCCTGAAACTCCGAAGCAGCACTTTGCCAAAAAGCAGTGTTTGTTTTCTTCAGCACATCGGGAATGCTGCCTTTCTCCAGGCGTGTTTTTTCAATTATTCTGATGATACCCGGTAATTTCATGGCTGTTTTTTCAAACAGCCTTTCTCCGGTGACAACAAGATAGATCATAGCAACCGTTGCGTACCAATCCTGAAGATACAGGATTGTCGGCAGGTCTTTATAGACTTCCTGAAGGACTGCATTCTGGAATAGCTGTGATGGTGTTGCAAAAAATGGAGTTCCTCCCAGTTGTGGTTGCTCAATTTTTCCATCGCCTTGAATTTTATAAATCACAGCGGTTTCAACATCGATTAAGCCAAGTTGGTATTGATCCGGCGAGGAAAGAAAATTGGGATTCTTTTCCGGATCACCTGTTACCAGTATATTATCCGGTTTAAAATCTCTCATCGCAACGCCTTTATCGCGAAGCCATGCCAGAAGATCCAGTATATTCGTAATGATTCCTTCTATCCGGGATTTGCTTTTTGCAAAATATTTTTTATGGAGATATTCTTTTACGGTTGCCCGATATGCAGCAACCGTCTCCTCTCTTTCACTCGTCACAACATGAAAAATACCATTTATCTCTTCAACAATCTCAGGAGAGACATGTTTTTCAGACGCTTCTGCTTTTTTTCCGGCAAGGTTCCATAGAAACCAGTCCTCAATTTTATACTGAAGCGTGGATGGCTGGATCTTATTGCGGCTGAGTGCTTCCTGTACACTGGTCTCAAATGCTGAATACAGTTTATTCAGATCAAACCCCAAACTTCCTTTTGCATGACCATACCTTCCTTCAAAAAAATGATACCCTGTAATAATTCCCTTATTTTCCGTGATTTCTTCGAAAAACCGGCTCTCATCACCCTCATGCAGTTTATTCAGAACATCGCCCAGAATACCGAATCGTGAAAGATCCATGAAAAAGACAAAAGAATCGTCTATCTTTAAAAATTCCTGAAACTCAATATTTTTCTTAAGCCAACTGATATATTTACCTTCCATTTTTTCAGTATTGACCCTGTCACCGGGAAAAGAATATATCCGTTTCAGAATCACCGATACACCCGGGACAACGCATGCCCTTGGCTCCAGTCGAAAAACAATTCGCTGGTCTGCATAAATACTGTCCAGATATCGGTTTAAATCTGTTATGGGTGACGGTGGAATTTTGACCACCAGATGATCATCATAGATGACATAGAAGCATATGCTTTTGCTGCCGCTTTCTTCACCCAACGGCGCAATGGTCATACGCCTTGATATCCACTCACCATTGTGTTCAATCCTCAATTCAAATGTAGCAAATTTTGCACCTAGAGCGGAGACCTCCAGACGCTTTACCTCAAACGGCGCCTGCGATGAAGCATTGATTTGATGTTTGAACAGTTTAATAAAGTACCGGAGAACGGCTGCCCTGTTCTTTGAATAATCTTTTGAGCTGATCGTGGGAGGCCCTTTTTTTTCGATCATTTTCTTTAATCCATGAACATGTTGCAATAATTAGGGAGTTATTCTGTTTTTTTGAATGGATCTTCTTATTTATTCAAAACATCACCATTTATTCAAGACCTATTTTGATGCTTTCCTTTCTGGTAAAAATTTATTACGATATTCCAGGATATCGATCATAGGGGGACGTTCCTGCTCAACCACCTGACGGATATCTGTTTTATAGCTATTTTTTTCCAGCTTGTACTGAATCATTTCATTATACATCTCTTTTTTCTTCTCTATGAGCCCCAGTTTTTCGATCCGATTCAAAAAAGTTTTCAATATCACAAACGACATTCTGCCAAGGGCTTTAGTGTCCTGATTCCGGTGAACCCGCTTTTCAAGGTCCACCTGTGCAATAACATCCAGTCCCCACTTTTCATATATATCCAGAATCATGCTGGTTTCAATCCCATATCCAATGGGAAAAGGGATTCTCTCAAAGATCTCCCGGTATCCTGCATATTCACCGGAAAGCGGCTGAAGTATCTGTGTCAATTCAGGAAAATACAGTGAAAACAGAGGCCGGATCACCAGTTCTGTAACCCTTCCGCCACCGGTTGCCCTTATTATATTGGTTCCAATTGCAATGGGCCTGTCATAAAATGCTTTTGCATATTTAATCCGATCGGAAAGCAGAAGCGGTCCAACCAGTGCATAAACAAACCGATGATGAATATTTTTGATATCTGCATCCAGATAAACAATGATATTTCCTTTGGTTATGTACAGCGCTTTCCACAGGTTCTCTCCCTTGCCTTGAAAATTCTGCATTTCCGGAAGAACATCGGATGCACGATAAACATCTGCACCATATTCCCGGGCAATCTCCTCTGTTTTATCGGTTGAGCCGGAATCCACAACAACAATTTCATCCAGAAGCGGATAGCGGGTCATAAGTTCCGACTTCATGATGATGATTTCTTTTGCAATTGTTTTTTCCTCGTTCAAGGTAGGCAGGCACAGGGAGATGGTCAGATTCTTTTTTTCCTTCACCTCGACCAGGTTTCGCAAATCCTTGAAATCCGAAAAATGAAACGTATTTTTTTCAAGCCAGGTGTTATTCATCACAGACTCCACTATCAATCGCTTTCATCACCCCTATGATCTGTGCAATCCCTTTGTACATGGGCTCAATCTCCATTTGAGCATTGATCAGATGATAGTTGTGACCCCTGGAGACTCCCAGCGTGACAGCAGGAATTTTTCTGGATAAAAAAATGGAAAGCTCAGATCCACTGGGTTCAGCCTTTGGTTTAAGGTCCAGTTTTTTCATAATGGCTACTGTGCTTTTCACCAGGGGGTGACTGAAACTCAAGGTGCTGGCATTGACGCTGCTGATGGTTTTCAGTTTCATATCAACCTGATATTCATGGCTTAACCCATCGACAATATCAGTAATATCCCTGAATATGGTTTTCACCATATCATCTGAATTACTCTGAATTTCAAATCCCAGTGTCCCTTCCAGGGCAATGATTCCATGCTTAAACCCACCGAAAATTTTGCCGATAATAACACGGGCACGGGGTCGCTGAGGCAGACGTAAGGTCAGGATACGATTGATCACCTCATTCAAAATCAGGATTGCATTGGGTTTAAAACGATACTCTGCGCCATCATCTGCCGAAATCTTACATTCCACTTCACATCGTCTGGTACCGTCAGAATAATAGTTCAGGCGGCCAAGTTCCCCGCCCTCAACGCATATCGCACCTCGGATGGGTGTTTTCCATGCACCGAGCAATTGACGTATCCCCTGAAGGTTGCCCTTTCCTATAGAATAAATCAATCCGGCGATTACAATGTCAGACTCAAACTGAAGCTCAAGCTTCCGCAATATTTCAGGCAGCGAAACCAGGATAGCAGCGCCTGCGGAATTATCCATAATTCCCGGTCCGTGAATCATATCTTTTCGGATGGTATAATTATGATCAATATCCTTATCAATATAGGTATCGAGATGCGCGACAACAAATATCGGCGGTTTTTTATCACTTGTACCCCGGATCACACCAATCGGATTCCGAAATTCATCGATCGTACATTCATCAACCTGGGCTTCGAACATCCGTTCCTGAAAAACTTCTACACGCCTGGCCTCGTGAAAAGTAGGTGAAGGAACCTGTCCGATCATCACAATATTGGCAAGGATCATCTCTTTAACAGACCTAATTTTTTCCAGGTAAGACGGAATCTCCTCGATATAATTTTCCATTTTCAATTTCCAATCGATACTATTAATGAATTGTAATGACCCTCTTATTTTTAAAAAAATTACAATTTCTCTCTCAATGATCGGCCTCATCGCATCCTGAAACAGGCACGATGATCAATACCTATGCTGTATCAATTGCGCACTGCCGGAAATTGTAATTTATAATGGATTTATCAAGTGTGGCATACGAACATGCAACTTTATCGGAATTATGATAAATGATACAATAAAATCAATATCCGCGTCAATATCTCATATTCGAACAAGAATTAACGGTTGAATTTCTGATTGAACTTAACTATCATACTGCATTTTTGGAATCTTAAAAAAGATATCGAGGTAAAGTATGCCTGAAATCAGAATGCACGGAGAAATGCGAACCGATTACGACTGCGAAACAACCGGTCTGCCTGCGGAACGATGGGCAGAGGCTGTTTTTAAATTGGACGACGAAGAGCTTGTGATTGAGGTCAGTGTTGAAAAAGATGTCATTGTCGCCATCATGGCCGGTGAAGACGCGATCTGGAAAGGAACGCTTAAAGGACTGAAAGAATTACTTAAAAGTCAGATCCAAAAACGATAGCCAGACCCGGTTGCCGTATATGCAGTGATTCTGAAAGATATGGAAAGAACAAACCATGAATCAAAACAAAAAATCTCCACATCGAAGGAAATGGAAACGGTTTACAATTCACAGTGGAGCGCTGGTTATCCTTCAAAAGCCCAGACTGATGGGCTTTTTAGGCCAGACACGAATCAAATTCGGGCCGATTGTGAACATCAGCATCGGAGGGCTTGCTGTCCAGTATATTGAAAACAAAAAACGGATGAAAAAATATAAAGAACTATCCATTGCCGTTACCAAAAATCAACCGATTCTTGACCGAATGCCTTATGAGATTATTGCAGATTATAAAATTGCCGAGCTGCCGGATGGAAAAATAATCCGGAACCGATGCGTTCGATTCCAACAAATGACATCCTATCATACCTTCCAGCTCGATGATTTTATCAGAAAGCACTCAACCGGTTTTATCCTGGATCGACGTTGTGGAGAAGAAAGAAGGAAGTACAATGACCCCCGGTATAGCGACCCGGTATGGGTGGAAAAACATGAAAGAAGACGCGGTTTTGAAAGACGCGCATACTCGGTAATCCTTTGAACCCATTCCCGATATCATTTGATGATTCTTGCCGGCAGTCAACCGCCTTTTCCGGAAAATTTCAAAATAGTAGATAAAGGAATCTTGTATTATGCTGAAAAAGAAAACAGAA
>PNOB01000146.1 GCA_013824585.1 Desulfobacterium sp.
ATTGAAGAAACCATTACGGAAAAATAAACAGAGGACAAAATGACAGATCACCGTGAACCCCTGATGGATTCGATCCGGGCTATTGATGACCGGATTTTGGAACTCATCAACAAACGGCTTGAGGTTTCTGAAAAACTGGGTCTGCTGCGACAGACCGACGACAATGCAGATATCAATCTGCTTTCAGAAGAAGAAAAAACAATTCACCGGCTTTCCGGGCAGAACGCCGGCCCGCTGGATCAGAATCATCTTCGCCTGCTGTTTCATGAAATTTTCGGTTTGTCTAGAGAGGCTTACCGACCCAGGAAAATCAGCTACCTGGGCCCGGAAGCGACCTTTACCCATATTGCAGCCATGAGTCATTTTGGAAGTTCTGCATCCTTCCTTCCCCAGCTCAGTATCCGGGATGTGTTTATCGAAGTGGAAAAAAAACGGTGCGATTTCGGCGTGGTTCCTGTGGAAAACTCCATTGAAGGTTCTGTCAACTATACCCTGGATCTGTTTTTTGAATCCAGTATGAAAATCTGTGCGGAAAAATACCAGACTATTTCCCATGACCTGCTGTCCAAGACCGGAAAGCTGGAGGACATCAAGGTGGTGTATTCCCATCCCCAGCCCATTGCCCAATGCCGGGTATGGCTCCGGAAAAACCTTCCCAATGCAAGGCTGGAGGAATGCAGCAGCACATCGTTTGCCGCTCAGAAAGTGGGAGATATATATCATGCCGCAGCCATTGCCAGCAGTGAGGCAGCCAGAATTTACAACCTGAATGTGGTGGCATCCAGGATCGAAGATCATTCCAACAACACCACCCGCTTTCTGGTGATTGGAAAAAAAGAGATGCCTCCAACAGGAAACGACAAGACCTCCTTGATGTTTGCCGCCGCCCACGTG
Organism: Desulfobacterium sp.; assembly: GCA_013824585.1. Taxonomy (GTDB): domain Bacteria; phylum Desulfobacterota; class Desulfobacteria; order Desulfobacterales; family SURF-7; genus QZKS01. The sequence continues at coordinate 895 of PNOB01000146.1, forward strand.
CCGGGATCTTTGTACAAAAGCCTTGCGCCCATCGCCGAGGCGCAGCTCAACATGATGAAACTGGAATCCAGGCCCAGCAAGCATGAAAACTGGAGTTATTTTTTCTTTGTGGATCTGGAAGGACACCTGGAGGACAAAAAAGTACAGGAGACCATTACCAGGATGAAGGAGCAGTGCCTGTTTTTGAAGGTGCTGGGGTCGTATCCGAAGTCTTTTGGGGTGTGAAGTCTCAAGAAGACTTCATTCCATTAACCATTAATTATTAACAATTGATTATTGATTATTCATTTTACTATTCAACATGGCCAAAGGCGACGACATACAGGAACGACTCATTGATTTTGCTGTCAATGTTATTCAATTATCATCCAAATTAGCGAACTCAGCAGCCGAAAAACATGTCGCTAACCAGTTATTACGCAGTGGGACCTCTCCTGCACCAAATTATGCGGAAGCGCGTTCGGCTGAAAGTCCAAAGGATTTTCTTCATAAACTTAGAGTTGCTTTAAAGGAATTAAATGAAACAAAAATCTGGCTGCAAATTATTCTCCGCAGTCAAATGATGTCGATAGATGAATGTTATCAATTTCAAAATGAATGTGATGAGCTTTGCAGAATTATCAGTGCGAGTATAAAAACCTCTTTGAGGAAAAATCATAGCCAGTGTTAAAATTAAAAAAAAATAATCAATAATCAATTGTTAATGGCTAATTGTTAATGTAAAAAAATAAGGAATGTCCAATGAAACCCAACACAAAAACCTCACTATATGGCGTGATCGGTAATCCCATTGAACACAGTCTGAGTCCGGTGATGCATAACAGTGCTTTTATTGAGACTGGTTACAATGGAGCATATCTTGCCTTTCGTGTTACGGATCTTGAATCTGCCATTGTCGGTGTGAGAGGACTTGGCATAAAAGGCCTGAGTGTGACCATACCCCATAAGGTCGCTGTCATGAATCTTCTGGATGAGATCGATGACATGGCGATGAAGATCGGTGCTGTTAATACTGTGATGAACCAGGATGGAAAACTGTATGGATACAATACCGACTGCCTGGGAGCAATCAATGCCCTTCTGGAAAAAACAAAGATCCATGGAAAAAATGTCGTGATGATTGGAGCCGGAGGTGCGGCACGGGCCATCGGGTTCGGGATTCTTGCCCATGGCGGAAAACTGACGATCCTCAACATTCTGGAGGATGAAGGAACCCGGCTGTCCAAAGATCTGGGTGTCCCCTTCTATCCCCTTTCCGAATTCAGCCGGTTTGACTATGATATCCTGATTCATGCAACGCCTGTGGGTATGTCTCCTGAAGTACACAAGATGCCGGTGGACCGGAAAGACCTGAGACCGAACCGCGTGGTGATGGACATCATCTATAATCCATTGCATACCAGACTGCTAACAGAATCCGTAAAAATCGGATGTACGATTGTGGACGGAGTTTCCATGTTTGTCTACCAGGGTGTGGCCCAGTTTGAGATGTGGACCGGGAAAAAAGCTCCGGTGGATATCATGCGGAATGCCGTGCTCAAGTCTCTTGGAGAATAAAAAGAAGATGATTACAATCAGAACGGAAAAAATCAAAAATACTGCTGTCACGGTTCCAGGATCCAAAAGCTATACCCACCGGCTGCTGATTGCGGCTGCGCTTTCTAATGGAACCTGCCGGATCGAAAATATGCTGAGAAGCGAGGATACCCTTCTCACCCTGGCAGCCCTTAAACAGATGGGAATTCTGGTGAAGGATTCCGGAGATGAAATCGAAATAACCGGACTGGGAGGCACGTTCAAACTGTGTGATGATCCCATTTACCTGGCGAATTCCGGAACCTCCATGAGGCTCTTGACCGGAATCTGCGCCCTGGGTCAGGGAACTTACACCCTTACCGGAACTCAGCGGATGGGAGAAAGACCGATTGGCGATCTTTTGGACGGATTAAACCAGATCGGAATCCGGGCCGTATCTATGAACCAGAACAACTGCCCGCCGGTTCAGATTACAGGAGGAAAAATATCCGGAACCACTGTTGACCTGAAATGCCATGTCAGCAGTCAGTACCTTTCTTCCCTTCTCCTAATGGCCCCCTGCCTGGAAAAAGGACTAACCATCCATATCACTCAGGGTCCGGTATCCAAACCCTATATTGACATGACCGTGGATATCCTGAACCGTCTTGGTATCGAAATTACCAGCAAAGGCCATACCTATTATCATATCCCCGGAGGCCAGACCTACCGATCCGGGCAGTATGCGGTTGAACCGGATTGTTCCCAGGCCAGCTACTTCTGGGGAGCGGCGGCAATCACAGGTGCCAGTGTGAAGGTAAACGGAATAACAAAAGCTTCCCGACAGGGAGATGTCCGGTTTTACGAGGTGCTTGAAAAAATGGGATGCACGGTTCAGCATGAACCGGACGGAATCACGCTTACGGGCGGAAAGCTGTCTGCTGTCGAGGTGGACATGTCCGATATGCCGGATATTGTTCCGACCCTGGCGGTTGTGGCAGCTTTTGCCAAAGGAACCACCCGCATCACCAATGTGGCCCATCTGAAAGAAAAAGAGAGCGACCGTCTGGGTTGTGTTGCTGCTGAACTGAACCGGATGGGAATCCAGGCCTTGGCCAGTGACAGCGGCCTTGAGATTATTGGCGGAAAACCCCACGGAGCTTTGATTCAAACCTATGACGATCACCGCATGGCCATGAGTTTTTCCATTGCCGGACTGAAGGTGCCTGGAATAGTCATACAGGATGAAAAATGCGTCCGGAAATCATTTCCCAACTACTGGGTTGTATTTGGAGGATTGTACCCGTCATGAATATTTATCTGATCGGATACCGCTGCACAGGGAAAACAACTGTGGGAAAACTGCTTTCCCAAAAACTTTCCTGGCCAATCCTGGACTCGGATATTGAACTGGTGAAGGAGCAGAGACGGCCGATTTCTGAGATTGTGGAAAAGGAAGGATGGAATTCCTTCCGAAGTATTGAAAAAGAGATTATCCGGAAACTCTGTTGTCTGAATCATCACGTGATCGCAACCGGAGGCGGAGCCGTGCTGGACCCGGAGAATGTCGGCATCATGAGAACCACGGGCAAAGTGATCTGGCTTAAAGCCCTGCCCGAAACCATTGCCCGGAGGATGGCCAATGACAAAAGCACAGAAAACAACAGACCAGCATTGACAGACAAAGGAATCTTTGATGAAATCAAAGAAACCCTGAACTTCCGGAATCCGATTTATGAAGGGGCCATGGATTTTTCCATTGATACAGACTGGATGACGATCGAGGAAATCTGTAATACCATCCAGGCCAGAATGAAGATGTAAGGAGAAGAGATGCCCGGTAACACATTTGGAAAACTGTTTCAGATCACCACCTGGGGTGAATCCCATGGAAAAGCCGTTGGTGTTACCATTGACGGCTGTCCTCCCAGGATACCTCTTGATGCGTCCATGATCCAGAAGATGCTGGACCGGAGAAAACCCGGGGGGTCCATTACCAGCACATCCAGAAAAGAACCGGATCAGGCCATGATCCTGTCCGGGGTTTTTGAAAACAAGACTACGGGCACGCCGATCACCATCATTGTAAACAACCAGGATGCGGATTCGTCTGCTTACAGCAAAATCGCCGATCTGTATCGTCCGGGACACGGAGATATAACCTATCAGGCAAAATACGGAATGCGGGACTACCGGGGCGGCGGCCGCGCATCTGCCCGGGAAACCGTTGCCAGGGTAGCCTCGGGAGCGGTTGCCGGTGTACTGCTTTCACAAAACCGCATTCAGGTCATGGCCTATACCATTGAATTGGGTGGTATTCAAGCCGAACAGCGGAACCTGGATCAGATCTCAGAGAACATGTTTTTATGCCCGGATGCAGAAGCAGCTAAAAAGATGGAACAGCGGGTTACCGAGGTTCGGAAACAGGGTGATTCCCTTGGCGGAATTGTGGAGATCCTTGCCCAAAATGTGCCAAAAGGACTGGGGGAACCGGTATTTGACAAGCTGGATGCCCAACTGGCCGGAGCGCTCATGAGCATCGGCGCGGTAAAAGGCGTGGAGATCGGCGCTGGATTTCAGGCAGCCAGGATGCTTGGCTCGGAAAACAACGACCCGATCCTTCCGGATGGATTTCAGACCAACCATAGCGGCGGAATCCTGGCCGGAATCTCCAATGGTGATAATATCGTGATCCGGGTTGCGGTAAAGCCGATCCCTTCCATCACCCGGGAGCAGACAACCATCGACACCTCCAACCATCCGAGAATCATTTCAACCAGAGGAAGGCATGATATTTCCGCCATCCCGAGGATCAATGTGGTGTGTGAGGCCATGGTCAATCTGGTGCTTGCAGATCATCTGCTTCGACAAAAGGCGATATCCTGATCATGACCATCCTGTTCTCCCAAAAATTTCCAGTGGACCAGAAGGTTCATGTTGCCAAAGGCGATGACCCTTACGAAAACACACGGGCGGTACTGAATCGGATCGACCTGTCCTTTCTGAAAAACAAACGGGTTCTGCTCAAACCCAATGTGGGACGGATCGCTCCCCTGGGACAGGGCATTATCACAGATTCCAGGGTTGTAGCCGCAGCAATTGATTGGTTTACAGAAATCGGTGCGAATGTAGCGATCGGCGAAAGCCCCATTGTAGGCGTGGATACCATGGAAGCCTTTCATGCTGCCGGGATTACCGAAGTTGCTGACAAGCGGAAGTGCAGACTGATCGATCTGAATGAGGGAAAGTATGTGGAACTGCCTGCACCGGACGGAATTGCTGTAAAAGGATTTAAAGCCTGCAATCCAATTTTCAAATTTGATTTTCTGGTTTCCATACCAGTGATGAAAATGCATATGCACACCGGCGTGTCCCTGTCCATCAAAAACATGAAAGGCTGCCTGTGGCGGCGCAGCAAGGTGGATCTGCATATGCTGCCACCGGTTTCAGGCAATGAGGAAAAACCGATCAATATCGCCATTGCGGACATGTCCGGGGTTCTCCGCCCTCACCTTTCCATCATTGACGGAACCGTGGGTATGGAAGGCCTGGGGCCCAGCGCCGGAAAAGCCAGAGCCGTCAATGTTGTCCTGGCCGGTCTGGATCCCTTTGCAGTTGATGCGGTCGCCTGTCGTCTGATGGGCACAACCGCAGAAAAAATCCCCCACCTTTCCATGGGAGCAGAACGCGGATTTGGGGTCATTGATCTGAATCAGATTCAGGTTTCTCCGGAAAACTGGGAGGACTGGATCACACCGTTTCTGCCTCCGCCGGAAAATTTGTCTATCGAATTTCCCAATGTAAAAGTGCATGACAAAAATTCATGCAGCGCCTGTCAGTCCACCCTTCTGCTGTTTTTAAAACGATACCGGACGGTCATTCTGGACTATTTTCCAAAAGATGAATTGATCCAATTTGCTATTGGCAAGGGACATGAAACCATTCCGGAAAACACCATCTGTATCGGAAACTGCTCGGCCAATATTGGAAAAAGCAGAACCTTTATCAAAGGATGCCCTCCGGTTGCCAGTGAAATCCTGTGTGAAATCACCGGAAAACTTTCCATTGATCTTCTGGATGGAAAAAGTGAGACACCGGATTGAATTAAAGGTATGCAAAGTTTGAAAAATATGATAAATTGCCGGCATATAATTTCTTTTCTCCCACTTTTCTCTGCATTATAACTGTTAACCCAGACTGATGATATGCCATGAATGGTTATTTCCTTAGAAATAATCGGTTTACGGTTGTTTGTATACTTGTGATCGCTGGAATTCTCGGGTGTGAATACAAACCATCGAATCAACCCAATCCCAGAGTCGTACAGGGGATGCTGGACCTGAAAAACTGGGATATCCATGAACAAGGCCCCATTGCCCTGTCCGGCGAATGGGAGTTTTACTGGCAGCAGTTCATATCAGCGGAACAGCTCCGGTCTCTTGACCCGACAAATGCGAAAACCTATTTCAATATCCCAAACGCATGGAACCGCCATCTTCTCAATGGTATCAGAATTCCAGCCACGGGATATGCCAGCTTCTGTTCAACCATCCTCTTGAAAAAATGCCCGTTGAAAATGGCCTTCTACATACCAGCGATGAATACGGCATATGTAATGTTTGTTAATGGAAAAAAAATAAGCTCCAATGGTTCAGTCGGAACCACTCCACAAACATCTTTACCCTACTATAATCCTTGCGTTGTTACCATACCTGGTTCTGAAAAAATGGACATCATTTTACAGATTTCAAATTTTCACGATCAAAAAGGAGGACCCCGCCAAAAGATCATTTTCGGAACGGAATCACAAATTCGAAACATTTATTTATCCGGAATTGCATTGGATCTTTTCCTCTTCGGCAGCATTCTGATGATCGGGCTTTACTACATGGGGATCTATCTGCTTTTGAACAATATGCGATCCTCCCTTTATTTCAGCATTTTCTGTATGATCATTGCCTTACGTATCCTGGTAACCGGTCAATATTTCATTCTTCACCTGTTCCCGGCAATTCCCTGGGAACTTCTCACAAAAGTGCTGGGAATCACATTGTTTTTAACAGTTCCTGTTTTTTTAACATTCGTTCATTCCATTTTCCCGGATTTCATACCCAGACGGTATGTACGGATCGTCATTTTCATTGGCTCTGTATTCACGGGTATCGCTGTATTTACACCCCGCATTGTTTATTCCCATCTGATACGATCCTACCAGATCCTGATTATTCTCTCTGCTGCTGTTGTTCTGTATGCGCTCTTTCATGAGGTGCGCAGAAAAAAAGAAGGTGCAATTGTCTTTATCTGTGGTTTCCTGTTTTTTTTCATCACAGTTCTCAATGATATCCTTGTGGATAATGACGTGATCAAAACGCCGCTTATTGTACCGTTTGGATTGTTTATTTTTATTTTTTCCCAGGCATTCCTGCTTTCTCAACGGTTTTCAAAAGCCTACAAGATTATTGATAAGCAACATTCCGAATTGACGCAAAGCAATAAAAATCTGCAATCTGCAATTGAAAAAGCAGAAGCTGCAAACCAGGTAAAAACCCAATTCTTGAACAATATCAGCCATGAACTCAGGACACCTCTGAACGGTGTAACCGGATTCACGGATATGCTGCTGGACACCTCAATTGACGCTGCTCAAAAAGAATACGTCCATAATATAAAAACAAGCAGCGAAGATCTCCTGACTATGATTAATGATATTCTTGATTTTTCAAATATGGAATCTCCGGATCTGGTATTTCAACAGATTGATTTTGATCCCGAACTCCTTGCCTATGATGTGTGTGAATTTTTTCAGACCAAGATTGAACACAAACCCATCGAACTGTTTTGTCATATTGATGAAGACCTTCCTGTGATTGTTACCGGAGATTCCAACAGATATCGTCAGGTTATCAGCAAACTATTAGGAAATGCTTTAAAATTTACACGCTCCGGAGAAATCAACATCAGCCTCCGCGTCGCCGAACAAACCACGGATAAAATTAAAATCATTGCCTTGATTCAGGATACTGGAATTGGAATCCCTCCTGAATTTCTCAACCGGATATTTGAACCTTTTTTTCAGGCAGACGGTTCTTTTACAAGGGAATTCGGCGGCACTGGCTTGGGGCTTTCCATATGCAAAGAGGTTGCAAAAAAAATGGGGGGCGATATCCAGGTGGAAAGCACGCTCAATATGGGCAGTACATTCCTCTTTTCAGCCTGGTTCGGAAAAACCAGAGTCAAGCCAGCACCCAGGTTTAAACCAACCTCTTTGAAGGGGAAAAAAATACTGATCATGGACCATAACCAGAACAGCCTGGAATTTCTGACCCATATGTTATCATCTGCTGAAATGACCATAATCAAGGTATCCAATATTGGAGAACTGCGGTCAAAATCAGATCTGGCTGTTGCAGAAAACCGATCCATTGATGCATGCATCGTCAATATAAAAAGACAGGAGAAGGATCTGTTTTCGATTGCGCAGGGAATCCGATCTTTTTCGTCTGGAAAACAGGATATCATCCCCGATAACCAGAGATTGCCTCTGATTGCGGTATCTTCTCTCCTGCGCAGCAAGGATTGTATGGAATCCGGATTTGACGGGTTTCTGAATAAGCCGATTCGTAGGGATCGTTTGCTATTGATGCTCGAAAAAGTCATTGGTTCAAAAAATGAAACCCCTTTACCGTCGAAAATTGCCAATCAATATTCCATACGGGAGGAAATCAAACACTCTTTGAATATCCTTCTGGTGGAAGACAACCTCATGAATCAGAAAGTTGCAAAACTCATGATTCAAAAAGCCGGTTACCATGTGGAAACCGCTAACAACGGTAAAGAAGCTGTGGATGAAATACTGAAAAATTCAAACGCATATCATCTCGTCCTCATGGATATCCAGATGCCGGAAATGGACGGAATCACAGCAACCAAGGTCATCCGGGATAAAGGCTGCACGGAAATCCCAATCGTTGCCCTGACAGCTCACGCACGAGAAGAAGACCGTGAAGCCTGCCTGTCTGCAGGCATGAACGACCATATCACGAAGCCATTGAAACGGGAAAAACTCTATGACCTTTTGCGTACATGGGTTATCGAAAAAAAATGACAATCAAAAAAAAACTCAAATGGCTTTTACTTTTACCGATCATCGCGATCCTGTATGCTGCCGGGAACTACGCGCTGCAAAACCTTGTGATCCTGCCCAGTTTTGCTTCCCTGGAAAATGATGAAGCCAAAAAAAATCTGGAGCGCTGCCTGGATACCATCCAGGGAGAGATCCGTCATCTGGCAATGATTGCAGGAGACTGGGCTGTATGGGATGACACCTATCGTTTTGTGCAGAATCGGAATCCGGAATATATTGAATCCAATTTACATTGGAATACACTTGAAAGTGCCAGCGGCATTAACCTGATCTACGTTGTTTCTTTACATGGAAACGTTATCTGGGGGGAAGCTTATGACTCATCCCGGAACGGAAAAATCAGCATGGCAGAATTCCCGGATACGATTTTTCCAAAAAATCACCATCTGCTGAAACAGGGTAAGGATAACCATGATCGATCCGGAATCCTGATCACGGATAAAGGGCCGATGTTCATTACATCACTTACCATACTCAAAAGCTCTGGTGAAGGTCCTCCCATGGGTTTCCTGATCATGGGAAGGTTTGTAAAAAAGGAGATGATCAAAAATCTGATCGAAAAAACCCGTGTGGATTTTTCCCTGAAAGACCTCAACCGGGACCCATTAACACCCGAAGAAAAAGATATCGCGGCCAAACTAAATGTATCCCCTTTTGAAATCGTCATTCAAAGTGACGGCCTTCTCCATATTTACAGTGTATTGCGCGACATGACAGGTGCTCCGGCCCTCCTGCTTCGGGCTGAATTGCCGAGAGTCATTATGAATAAAGGAAAAACCGCAGCATGGTTTG